>CASDRY010000015.1 GCA_949283235.1 uncultured Spirochaetales bacterium
AAGATACGGAGAAAATCATGAAAAGTGATTTCATCGCTGTTGAACCTGACCCTGAAAACAGATACAGGGAACTATACGCAGCTATATGATGCAGATGGCCTGAGAAAAAAAATCAGGCCATTTTTCATGCTATTATAGAGATATGAGAAGAAAAGCACTTTCAATTGTAATGATTTTATTCATTGTCTTATCCTTAGCAGGATGCAACAAGAAGCCAATAGGTGGAGCTGATGGCCCCACTGAAATCTATATTGCTGAGTAAAAATAAAACGCCCCATTGGAGCGTGCATATATTCTCTCTGTTTCCAGATATTTAGCCGCCTGTCGGATTCGAACCAACGACCCCGAGATTACAAGTCACGTGCTCTGGCCAGCTGAGCTAAGGCGGCATTCGTTTTAACCTCGGAGAGATTAACGCATCAGAGGCAATCTCGTCAAGTACCTCTGATGCATTTTCCCGAAAATTAATTGAATTTCATCTCGATAATATGTGTATTTGTTTTCCCTGCCTCGAGATGTATGAAATCTTCTCTTTCAGAGATATCAACCATAGTCTCATCTCGACCTGGAAGAGTCCACCATGGTTCGATACATACAAATGGAGCATCTCTCTTGATTGGATGCCAGATACCGCAGAATGGAGCACCTTTATAGACAACCTCTACAGATTTCTTTCCTTTCTCACTGCAGAGAATAGCTCTCTCCCCTGTTCCATGGAGAACTACGGCATCATCATCGAAAAGATCATGATGAAGCGGCATCTTCCCTTCCTTCACTGTATCTGTGCTCTCATAGGAACCAGCGTCCAGATGGTTATCTGTGAAGACCCTTCTCTCAACCTTTCCAGCTTCTGGGAAGAGTATTGAGTAATCCTCAAATGCAAGACCTTTATCAAGGGGAACATTGAAGCCTGGGTGTCCTCCGAAACCATAGAGCATCTCACTATTTCCAGTGTTCTTCACCTCTGCAATCTCATCAACACCATGCTCTGTAAGGCGGTATGTGACCGAGAACACGAATTCGAAAGGATACATAGCCCTTCTCTCATCATCTGACTGAATCTGGAACGTGACGGAATCTCCTGTGTTGGAAACCACGCTGAACTCAGCCTGCTGACAGAATCCATGGAGAGTCATCTCATAGACCTTGCCCTTATACTCATACTTCCCTTCATAAAGCCTTCCCACAAAAGGAAAGAGGACAGGAGCATGCTTTTTCCAGTATGTCTCATCTCCATTCCAGAGATACTCAGTATCATTATCCTTGCAGTAGATCCTGTTAAGCTGTGCTCCAAGCGTATTCACCTCGACGATGAAATGGCTGTTCTCAATCTTCTCAATCATTCTCATTCTCCTTTCTATATTCAGGGCGAAGGGAAGAAGCACCCCTGAGGTACACCATCCTTGCCTCCCTTTCTCTTTTATGATTAACCAGCAGCATCACCCTGATCGCTAGCTTGAGCCCTCCCGCTATATCAGCTTCCTGAACGCAGAAAAGCGGCGTGAGCTTACCATAACCGCTCTTTCTGCATGCCGCAGCTGCATTCCGTGTCCTTATATCCCTCGTCTGCGAGAAAAGGATGAAAGCCACATCCTCATCTGTCAGGTTATTCTCGCTATATAGCTTCTCCATGAGCTCCCCAACCGCTTCATCCACTTCCACTGGAGAATCATGCTGCACAGTAGTTGCCCCCCTGAGAGCATAGACATTCTCTTCCATCATATTCCTCCTCCGAATGAAAACCCTTCAAGAATAAGGGTGTTGAGGATATCCAGGAGTATTGAGATAACAAAATACAAAGACATCCTCACCAACGACATAATCAATGGCTGCAGACACATCACCCTTGAATAGAAGAACTGATAAACAGAAGCAAAAACAATCCAGAAACCTTCAAGAAGTATAGTCCAGCCAAGGAGCATCTGGCATGTAGTGACAAACGAAACCAGCGTCTCGCTTACAGGGAAGCAGAGAAATATCACAAAAAGCAGCGCGAAGAAAAGATAAAGCGCTACCAGATATGTGTGAACACGCGAAGAGAACGCGAGAATCCGTCTGAATGCCAGCATACCCAGATATTACCACGTTCTTGACAGATGA
>CASDRY010000016.1 GCA_949283235.1 uncultured Spirochaetales bacterium
AGTACCTTTCAATGGAAGGAACATTTCTATTGGGTGGCAAGAAGAAAAGCTTTAAACAAAGTGATTATGTGATCCGTGATAATATCGATTACCCAGCCTCTGGTGTGATTCCTCTTTGGGCAATCTCTATGATGTGGTGAAGTTATATAGACGATGTGATGTAATCATAGATATCAGAACGCACAGGCGTTTCGAGTCTGTAGTGTATCTGGAATGCTTTCTGCCCTTCGACAGTGACTGGTAATGGATTTCCTATTGCTTCCATTTCGCCAAGGAAATAAAACTTCTTGCATTCATCATCTTCCTTGTTCTTTCTTACAAACAGGAAGATCCTGTTATCTTTATCTGCTTCTGTTCGCTTGTAAATATGATTTGCATCGGAGGAGTTCACATCTCTTTGTTTCTTTGAGAATGCAATTACATCCGTAGGAGAAAGGAATTTATCATCATAACTTATAGCATCCTCTTCCTTTTTGTAGTTTATGAAAACAGGCAGGGTCTTCGTCCTCTCATCATATTTATATCCTCCGATGTTCAGAGCATTAACATTCTGTGCCCATAAAAGCAGACGGCATATATCTTCATATGTGTATTTCTCGAATAATACGAATTCTGTATCCTTGTAGCGATTAGAGTATCTTGTTTCGTATCTGTATAATCCATCCTCAGTTATCTCCAGTAGTTGCTTCCTGAAGTAATCTGACTCAAGCAATTTTCTGAAAGTATCTGTAAGTCTACCTGTTTTTGCATCTATAATCGCACAGTCCTTGTATTTGCCTTTCTGTTCAGAAGGTTTTGCAAACTCTGTAGAAAGATTAGCTCTTACAGAATAGTCTAGAAGAGGATTTCCCGCTGTATAGGATAGATAATCCTCTGCTGCATTAAGTGCAATGTCCTCTGAAAGAATTTCCTTCAGGAATTTCAGCTCATTGTTGCGTTTCCCATCTGAGAAACTCTTTGAGACATAGACAAGAACTCTCTTTTCCAGATCATTCATGCATGGAATATTATCCTTTTCAATATACTGTAAGAAGTTGTAATACGATCCGAATTCATCTACATAACGCTGGATATCAATAGTGTTGTCTTTCCTGAAATCAGAGATAGAAGGAATTCTTCCTATTTTGTTCTTCAGAATAGTGTATTGCTCTGATAAGAACTTACGTGTAGAGAAGTTTGCTTCATCTATCTTCTGATATATCATCTCACGTGCGATTGGATCAAAATTTATGGTTGAGCATCCTGGAATTATT
Source organism: uncultured Spirochaetales bacterium (assembly GCA_949283235.1). GTDB lineage: Bacteria > Spirochaetota > Spirochaetia > Sphaerochaetales > Sphaerochaetaceae > Ornithospirochaeta. Next base: position 1,254 of record CASDRY010000016.1, read on the forward strand.
CTAGTGCCTTCCAGAGCATCTCTTCTGAGGTTGTCTTTATCGTAGGAAGTATCCCCTGAAAGTGCGATCGGGATCAGATAGTTCTTGTCATAATTGGCAATGAAATCGATGACTACGACAAAATCCTTCTCAGGAGCTTTTCTCAATCCTCGTCCGAGCTGTTGGGTGAAGATTATCGCGGACTCGGTAGGTCGTAGCATTATAATCTGATTCACTTTCGGAATATCCACACCCTCATTGAGAACATCCACAGAGAATATGTAATCAAGTTCCTGTCCATTTCTCTCATCCTGCTGTAATCGATCTGTATATTCAAGCCTCTTCTCAATAGGTGTCGCTCCTGTTATGGATACTGTTCTATATCCATGGGCATTCATCATATTTGATAATTCTTCAGCTTCGTTGTTTCGTGAACAGAAGATAAGGCCTTTGACCCTATCGCCGGAGTGTCCATAGAATTCTGCTTTCTCTATGATTTTCCTGACTCTTTCTTCAGAAATGAGATCAGAAAAAGAGCTTTTGTCAGAAAGGGGAACACCCTCTACCTCTATGTCATGTATACCGAAGTAGTGGAACGGGCAAAGGAGGTCATTTTCCATAGCCTCTCTGAGTCGTATATCGCAGGCAATGGAATAATCAAAGAGTTTATAGATATTGAAATGATCAGTTCTATCAGGAGTTGCAGACATTCCAAGCAGAAATCTGGGGTGGAAATACTCCATGATTTTCTGATATGAAGGAGCTCCAGCTCGATGCACTTCATCTATGATGATGTAGTCGAAATACTCTGGAGAGAAAGATCTGTAGACGCTTTCTTTTGACATTAGTGCAGTTGTTGAGAATGTGTATTTCTTGTTTGCATCCTTGTGGTTTCCTGTCAGGAATCCTATTTCATTTCTGATTCCAGTTCCTAGGATCTTTTCAAAACTCTCTGCTGCGCTTTTAAGAATCTGCTCTCTATGAACGAGAAAAAGCATTCTTCTCGGGTTGAAAGCTTTTACATCAAAACAGCTCAGGAATGTTTTTCCTGTACCTGTAGCTGCAATGATCAGAGCTTTGTTTTTACCGTGCTTTCGAAGCTCAATAAGGGCTTTTGTTGCCTTTTTCTGCATAGCATTAGGCTTTGTGATATATGTCTCTATATGTTCTTCTTCGATAGCCTGAAGAGCTTTCTTTCTTGCAGAATGATATGCTTTGTATCGTTTCCGGTATTCATTTAGCCAATTATGCGTTAATGGTAGAGCCTTTTCCCAAAGCATGGAGAAAGCTTCTCTGAAATCTGATGCATACTGCCCTGATTCCAGCACAGTTATACCTACATTCCATTCTCTGTTGGTCTTGAGTGCTGTCTGCGTAAGGTTGGAGCTTCCGATTATTATCGTGGTTTTGTCTTGTTCTTTGAATAAATATCCTTTTGTGTGGAAGCCTTCATTTACAACTATGCGGGTTTCGATGAAATCACTGAGCTTCAGAAGTCTTTCAAGAGCTTCCGGTTCGCTGAATGTAAGATAGTCTGTTGTTATGAGTCTGCCCTTAACTCCTTTTTCTCTGGCTTCTGATAGTGCTTGAAGAATTGCTTCCAGACCACTCTGGCTGATGAATGCTACAGAAAACATGAATGACTGACACTGTCTAAGACATTTCCCTAACATCTCACCAAGGGAGATTTCCCTTTCTGTATTGTCTATGATTATCGGTCTGAGTTCTTTCCGGCTTTCATAGTCTTTGTTGATCAGAGCTGTATAAGCAGCTTCAGAAATATCTTTCGCGAGATTGTCATTCATGTCTTCCAGGATAGCAGCTATCAGAAAGAACTTCAAAATTTAATCAAAGGTTCTCTGGAAACAGCTCTTATATTCATCGGAGAAGAGCATGCTTCCAAGGTATTGTATTCCTCCATAGAGATGGGCGGATATCAGCTCTTCGAGTCCATCAGTGATCTTTGTGGCTGGTTTTACAATCATTAATTATGCCATCATTTTTGATGGTAAATCATCATTGGTTTAATTAGTGCTAAGGCTATTAATCATGTTTGTAAGTTCTGCTTCCATATTCCGTGTATTGATTCTTCTCCCATCCTGTATATCAGCATCGGGCTCAAGAGTACGAAGCGTGCGAACAGCTCCTGTAATTCCAGAGTTTCCACTTGTACAGAAAGGAATTAGAGTCTTTCCAGCTGCATCGAAATTGTCAAAGAATGTGTACATTACCTTTGGCATGTCTCCAAACCAGATCGGGAAACCAATAAATAAGGTATCATAACTATCTATAGCAGTATCGTAAGCTTCTATTTCAGGACGCGCTGAGTCATCTCTGTCTTCTTGGTATGCCCTCGATGATGAATCTCTGTAATTGAGATCTTCAGAAGTGTAGGGTTGTGCAGGGACTATCTCAAAAACTTCTGCATTGAGCATGTTTCCGAGTTCTCTGGCAACTTCTTCAGTATTTCCAGTTGCTGAGAAGTAGACTATAGCCGTATTTCCTATTTCGACAGGCTCTGCACATGCTGTGAGAATCATAAGTACTGATAGCAAGAACAGTGAAATTATCTTCTTCATAAACTCCTCCCGAGCTCATAAGATTTTTTAGGGAATTCAGTTCCCCTTGTCATAGCTACGCTCCTGCATCCTATTCCGAGTATCATTCCCATGTTCTCGAAATGGATATAGCGGCAGAGTGTAAGGTAATGATTCTTCTCATCTGTCATAGTCCAGTCATTACTGTCCCATGAAGCGACTATAAGTGCAGTCTTCATATGCTTTGATGAAAGTCTTGTTGTGAAGCTGTACCATCTGTCTATCACTGCTTTCAGCTGTGCTGAGAAGCCGTAGTAATAAAGCGGGGTGACAAGTACCATCATGTCTGATGAGAGAATGAGGTCCCTGAGTTTCTCTCCATCATCTCTCTGTATGCAATTTCCATTCATTCCGCATTTGTCACAACCTATGCAGGGATGAAGCATATTGTGTCCTGCATCGAACACAGTGACTGTATGGCCTTTCTCCTCTGCTCCTTTTATGAAAGAGGAGGCAAGGAGATTTGAAGATCCATTCTTGTGTGGGCTTGATTCTATTACAACTATTTTCATGTCATTTCCTTATAAAAGCATCGTCTTTGCTGTTTTCATCGTCAGAGATGAATCTTTTTGCACTCATGTGCAGATTATACTTCTCTCTTAGCTGGATAATTGTCTTCATCATAGGAGAGGCATGATGCTTATCCAATGCTTCCTGATTCTTCCATGCATCGATAAGCAGAACTGTTTCAGGATCATCTAGTGAGATGAAATATGAGTACATCTCATTTCCTTCCTCTTTTCTGATAAGCTCAGCCGTTCCGTTTTTCTCCATCTCCTCAGCGAAAGCTCTTGCGCTTCCATTCATTCCTTTGTAGTAGAGATTCATTACAAGACTCATGCGTTCATCCTCCCGCAGTTTCCTACTGCCTCTCCCGTTACGAAGTATTCGTATGTCGGGAATTCAAAGAGAATAGGTTTGGATGTATGGTAATCAATCTTACCGGATTCATTCAGGATGCTCTCATCCGCATAGGTAGAGAGAATTTTGCAGATAAAATTATCGAAATGCTCAAGCTCATGGTTCCCATCAACCTCGCATTCAATGGAAAGCTTTGCTTTGTTAATGAGTGGCGCTCCATTCTCTCCGATTGTGTACTCGAAAGCTCCGGATTTATCTTCTTTGTTCCCGCTTATGACTCCCATCCTGTCAGCTTCTTTAAGCCATGATTCATCAACGACATTCACAGAGACCTTCTTGGTCTCTCTTATCCCTTTGTTGATGTAATGGGCCTGGACAAGGGAAATCATCAGATGGCTGTGTGCCATGATTCCTGCATGTGCGACCAGTGTCCAGGAAGGCTTACCATCAACCATAGCTCCTACAACGATTATTGGTGATGGATAAAGTGCGAGTGTTGCCCCGATATTCTTTTTCATTATTTCTCTCCGTTTCTGTAATTTTTGTGTTTGATTGATTATATATTGAAAAATATAATTCCATATTCACAATAATATATATGTTATTATATAATTATCAGAATGTTTTTTTCCCTCTGATGAGTCAATATTTCTTTTTATGTCCTTTCCTATCTAATAGGCCGTATTCCTCAGTTGCTTTGCCGAATACGGCTTTCAGTTGTTTTCCTTTCTCAGATGATATCCTCAGATACTTTGCTATTCAGAAGTTTGCTTTTCACTATCTTCAGTCCTGGATAGTTCTTTTCCAGATCTTTTACAGCAAAGCTGATTCCGCTTCCGCCCGATGTGGCGAAGATCACAATATCCTTTCCTGTGAAATCGTTGGATTCTATGAATGTATTCACAGCCCTTGGTGCAACTCCCCACCAGATCGGAAATCCAATGTAGATCGTGCTGTAGCTGGAAAGATCGATTTTGCTATTCCTTATTGCAGGGCGGCTTGAAGGATCCTTCATCTCCATTGAACTTCTGCTGGATTTATCATTCCAGTTCAGGTCTGCTGCCGTATATGGCTTTGCAGGTTCGATACGATATGCATCTGATCCTGTAACATTCGCAAGTTCTTCAGCTCTCTTTGCTGTTACTCCGCTTGCTGAGAAATATACGATGAGTTTGTCTGACATTCTTTTTCCTCCAGATTATTTCTTTGAATCCACTCCTTGCCACGCTTGAGAAGCTTTCCCTCTCCGTCATCGAAGATTGCGAAAGCTGAAAGCGGAACCAAACTCTCAGGAAGCAGCGATAGAAATTCCTTTTCTACTTCTTTCACTCCACAGCCTCCATGGGTGCAGAATAGGGCGACTTCCTTATCTTTCAGATCTGCTTCATCCATGAAAGTCCTTATAGGGGAGGAGAGCGCTCCCCACCAGTTAGGTGTTCCTATAAGCACCCTGTCGTAAGCTGAAAGATCTGGGAGAGGCGTTTTCAGTTCTCTCTTTGCCTTCCTTGATGACTCATCCCTTGTGACGGCAAGAAGCTTTCCATAGCTTTTCGGGTAAGAAGTGAGTGTTTCAAGCTTAAAGATATCTGCATTTAGAATGGCGGCAAGTGTCTCTGCACACTTTTGAGTATTCCCAGAGAGTGAGTAGTAGACTATAGCTGTATTTCTTCTCATAGTACTTTCTGCACGGAAATGTTTCCTGTGAGCTTTCCTATATTCTCCTCTCCGCTTATAGCTTCACCCAGTTCATAGAGTGAGCTGTTTGAGGAGAATCTATCATAGACCATGACAACATTCCCCCATGGCCTGTAGTAAGCGAGAGTTCCGCTTCCACCCTCAGCTAAAGGTGTATTTCCAGTCCTGAGCTCACTCTCAGGATAGAATATCTTTTCATTTGTGCTGAAATCAGAAACACTGACAGTTATCGGAAGCTGATTCCATAGGTCCTCAGCAGCTTGGCTGTCATTCAAGCTGTAGACAATGCTTCCAGCATTTCCTTTAACTTCGATAAGCCTCTTCATATTCTCACCCTCTGCAGATGCACTGCATGAGAGAACGAGAAGCATCATTATTGCGAGAATTCCTTTCATCTTCATGCATCCTCGAATCCTGTTCTGCAATGAATTTAAGACAAGGAATGATGTATGTCTAATACTTATTTCTTATTTTTAATAATGCTTATAATGAATTTTTAAGATATTCGATGAATGCTCCTGCAACCTGTGAGAATACCTGATTCTTCTTCCAGCAAAGAACGCTTCCTGTCATTAGAGGAGGAATCATTGGGATGAATTTCAGCCCTTCATATGAGGAGAAGAGATCAAGACCGATACCAGCTCCAAGATTGTTCTGTATCATCACTGCGACATTCCTTCCCAGATTATACCTAGCCGCAACATCTAGCTCCGAAAAAGACTTACCAAGCCATCCCTCAAGAGTGTACTGGACCTCTGTCCTTATAGGGATTATAAGGGACTTGTCCGCAAGATCCTCTGGATACACGAACGCCTTCTCCGCAAGAGGGGAATCTGCTCTGACTATGGCACCCCACCTTTCCTTTGTCGGTACCCTTATGGTATCGAAACGTTTTGTATCAACAGGTTCTGTCATGAGCCCTATATCAGCAAGCCCTTTGTCGATTATCTCCCTTATTCTATCGACATTGGCTGTTTCCATACTGTAATAGACTCCAGGATGAAGTGCTCTAAAAGCTTCCATCCTCTCTGCTAGAACTTCCATGCTATGTGTTTCAGTACATGCTATTGATATCTCTCCAGATATCTCCTTCTCCTTATTGGTGATGGCTTTCTCGGTCCTATCTGCAAGTGTTAGTATCTCCTCAGCCCTCTTTTTAAGAAAGAGGCCATCATCTGTGAGTTTCATAGAGTATTTGCCTCTTTTGAAGAGCTTTACTCCAAGTTCATCCTCTAGTTGCATTATCTGGCGTGAAAGAGTTGGCTGTGTCACATGCAGAATATCTGCAGCTCTCGTTATATTCTCTTCCTGTGCGATAGTCAGGAAGTATCTCAGTACTCTTAGTTCCATAAGCAAAGTCTACCATTTTAAATTATGCTTTCAAGCTATTTCTCATGATGATAAATAAGTATTAGACATTGTAAAAGTAAGAGCATAAATTCCAGGAAGGAGGATTATCATGGTAAAGCAGACAGCAGGGCGTGACGCCCTTACAGGATTCGCGGATGAATTTGCACATCTCAATGACGACATACTCTTTGGAGAAGTGTGGTCCAGGGAAGATAAACTCTCGCTTAAGATGAGATCGATACTCACGATAACAGTTCTCGTTTCAAAGGGACTTATCGATTCATCTTTTCATTACCATATGCAGACAGCAAAGAAAAATGGTGTAACCAAGAGTGAGATGGGGGAGATACTCACCCATGTGGCATTCTATGCAGGATGGCCTAATGCATGGGCAGCTTTCAGAGTAGCTCTCGAAGTCTATAAGGATGAAGATGCTAAAGATGGCGGAATATTCGGCATTGGAGAACCAAATGATGCATATGCCCAGTATTTTGTCGGGAACTCCTACCTCAAGCTTCTCACAGATCCGAAAGAGACTGTCTTTATGGCCAATGTCACATTTGAGCCTGGCTGTCGCAATAACTGGCATATCCATCACTCAGATAAAGGCGGAGGACAGGTTCTTCTCTGCACATCTGGTCGTGGTTGGTATCAGGAGTGTGGGAAGGAAGCGATCGCCCTTAAGCCTGGCGATGTGATTACAATCCCTAGAGAGGTAAAGCACTGGCATGGAGCAGCAAAAGACAGCTGGTTTTCACATATAGCTGTGGAGATACCAGGAGAGAACACAAGAAATGAGTGGTGCGAAGCTGTTACGGATGATGTGTATAGCAAGCTAAACTAATGCAAAGCCTGCAGGGATGGTGTTCTCCTGCAGGCGAACCTAACAAAAAAGTTCTTATTAATGAGCCATTGAGATGGCTAATAGGGAGTTATCTTTCTTGAGGTAGGCAACCATGTCTTTCACGCTCTCTGAGATATCCCTAGG
>CASDRY010000017.1 GCA_949283235.1 uncultured Spirochaetales bacterium
GAAGTTCTCTTCTGATAGGACTATCAAAGAGTATGCTGACGAAATCTGGCACATCAAACCTTGCAAAGTAAAGAAATCTTCAAGCGACACAGTTCTTGAAGATGCAAAGAAAGTGCAGAAGTAATCAAAGACAAAGCATAACAAACGCTCTTCTCAGAAATGGGGAGAGCGTTTTGCTATAGACGTATTAGCTAATAAACCACATAGTTCTCTCTAATACTTAAGGATTACTTTCTGTCTATCTTCAGAGTATTACTTACTTATACACTTCAGAAGTCTGCCCAATCTGGAATTCTAGAGAAAATTTCCAATATCCTCTTCATATCAAATTTGGGCTTGCGGTTATAATAGTAAATACCATTCTTTTCCTGCTCTACATCAGTTAGCTGTGTATAGCAATATCCTGAGATAAAATCCTTAGAAATCAGAATTCTAACAAGTTCGGATAGCCGATTGTAATACGCCTCTATATCTGAGGGCGATTCACCATATCCCCAGGAATCCAAGTTCTGGGAGAACGAGAGCTCTGGAATATATTGAGTCATCGGATCCCATTTTATCCCTCCAAATTCATCAACAAAATATGGTTGTCCAGAATATCGTGGTTCAATATCCGGATAGCAGCGGAAAATATCATCATTATTCTTGAAAATCATTTTGCTGAATTTCTCGGGATTCTGTTCATAGAGGTGTACAGTCCATAAATCAGTAATGTAATGGATATATCCACTTGAATCATTCACAGGTCGAGTCTTATCCAAAGCCTTGGTAAGTTCATAAACCTCTTTATGAAGTCTTTGATGAACCAGCGGAACTGCAAAAAGGAAAGTTTCATTCAATGGTGTCCAGGCAATAACTGAAGGATGGTTTATATCCCTTGTAACTATCTCTCTCCATTCTGAAAGAAAATTTCTAGCAGGAAGTCCTGGATTATTATAATCCAGTCCCCAGGATGGGCTCTCTTCCCACAAGAGATACCCAAGTCTATCCGCATGATACAGATATCGTTCCTCGAAGACCTTCTGATGCAGTCTCGCCCCATTGAAACCAGCCGCTATTGAAAGACGTATATCATTTTCCAGAGCCTGATCAGAAGGCGCGGTCCAGTTGCTTTCAGGATAAAATCCCTGATCGAGAACAAGTCTTTGAAAGAGGACTTTTCCATTAAGATAAACCTTATTGCCTATGATTTCTATCGTTCTCAGACCGAAATACGAGACCACATTATCAATAACAGTGTCCCCATCAAATACATCAAAACGGATATCATACAATGCAACATTTCCAGGTCTCCAGAGCACAGGATTCTCTATTTTTACAGAAAATAACACCCCATCAACAACCTTCACTTCCCTGCTGGTTTCATCATTGCCATACTTTATGTTCACTCTTAATCTGAGATCTGAATTTATAGAAAAGTATTCCGGGGTAAACTGGATACAGCCATCTTGTTCAGCCCATGACATTTTCACCCGTTTCAGTCCGTATCGAGATACAGGTTCCATCCATACTGACTGCCAGATACCAGTTGTTCTCTGATAATAGCAAGCATATGAATGAACAAAACAACTTTGCTTTCCTGAAGGAATACTCCCATCGACCAAGCATGACTCTACTTTTACAACGAGATCATCTTCGCCAAATGTAATGAAATCTGTGATATCAAGTTCAAACGAAGAGCTTCCTCCATCATGAAAGCCTACAAGCTTACTATTGATATATATTTCTGAATGATAAAATACTGCTCCGAAATGGAGGATAATTCTTCTGCCTCTCCACTCTAATGGAACATTTAACTTCCTGTGATAGAAAATACAATTAATTATCTCATCAGAGGAGACACCTGATAATGCTGTTTCAGGAGCAAATGGCACGATAATCTTATCCTTGAATCCGGTTGAATTGATATTCTCGTTACTATCTTCCTGATATTTCTGGAATGAAGCTCGGCGAACTATATGAAATGTCCATTCACCATTCAAGCTTTCCCATTCATTTCTCACGAACTGTGGACGTGGATATTCAGCTCTGATTTTCATAGTTTTCTCCTTCCCGCTGATAAGGGAATACAGCTATATGAAGTCTAGATAAACAATAAGGCTGGAGTACAAGGTCTATTTGTTTTCCTGTGGTTACAGGTTTTTCTGGACAAGGTGAAGCAGAATTCTCTTCTTCTCTCCAGTTGATACATTCACAGGCTTTTATTTTTAGTGAAGGATAAGTCAAACCTGTTTTGTCATCATAAATAATCTGAAGTTCCTTTTTTCCCTGTATAATCGCATAATTCCATTTACTGGCTGTTCTTATTTCGTAATCACTGAACAATCCACGGTCATACAGTTTTGTCCATTTCTCTTGCAATGGAAGGCACATCTGAATGGGGCCAACAAATAAGCTTACACCCCCGCCTGGATATTCTTTGATATACGTTGAAAAAGGAAGCTTCAGACTGACTGAATCACCATTTCTCCATTGCCGTTGAATCCTGAAACAATCACGCTCTTTTCTAATTGGTTGACCATTAACACTACAAAGAGGTTCTTTACACCATGATGGAATACGCAGACTGAATTCAAAATCAACTGAACTGGATAAGCAAAACGAGAAGTACACTTTACCAGAAAACGGATAATCGGTACTTTCAACTATCCTAATTACAGATTCTTTAGCTTCCAAAATGATTTCACAAGGAAGATACATGCCACAATATAAGATGTTCTGACCTGCAGAATACAGAACGGAAGAAGAGAGTTTTGGATATCCCTGATGCTGATTCGCTGTGCAGCAACCAAAATTAGGTTCAAGTCCGAAAATATTAGAATCATCCCCATTGTTGTACCAATGTCGATGAGCTCTAGTTGCTGATATCTGATTCGCTTGGTGCAAATACTGATGCACTGCCATGTCATATGAGAAAGAAACCGGAAGAACATTAAATGCCACTTCTTCAAGCACATCAATAAGCCAGTTATCTTCAGGAAGAGATGTCACTGATTGTTCTAGTGAATATAAAGCTTCCACGACAGAACAAAGTTCTGTACCCTGACTTGGAGACGAACCTGCAAGATGCTCAGATCCTGTCCAGAATCCATCACCAGATGCATGATATAACCGCAATGTATCAAGTGCATGCTTCAGTCCTGTCTTCTTGCATTCAGTTCCATCAATCCAATCATTCAGCATGAAGCATTTCAAAGCCATTGAAACATTTACAGCATGGGTTGAAATGAACCAATCTGAATTGATTCTTTCTTCTAGAGTCGATTCTTCAGGATTCCATGGATGAGAAACAAATGTTGTTTTCCTAATGGTAGAGTCAGCGAAAAATGATGTCCAATCGAAAGTCATTTCCCTTATCGTTTTCGCAAGACTGATTATAGATGACATAGAATCTTGACAGAAAGAGGATTCAGAATACTGCTTTAAGAACAATATGAGTTCATATCCTCTCGCCCTTCCCCAGCCTGAAAGATTATTTGCCTCAAACCAGGACTTAAGAAATGGAAAACAATTCTTGAAAAAAATAGTCAGCTTTTCACTATTAGAATAATTCCATTCCTGAAAAAGAGCTTTCAGAGCAACCATTTTGGGCCATATATCAGTACATTCAGCTGGCCCGAAATCTCCGTCAGAACGCTGGCTGGAAATGATTTCATCAATCCATTTCATCCGCAGTTCTTTCAAATTGTCATCATCAATGAGATATGAAAGAGGAATGAGTCCATCAAGATAATATGGCCCACGTTCCCAATGTTCCCCATTGCCACCCAACCAGGCTGAGTTATCACTGAGGTCAGGCCAGATTTTTCCTATTATCCCTGTGTTGTTCTCTGCTTGTAACCTGAGGATATGTTCATACCATCCCCGCGCTGTGATATTGAAATTCATCATTCTTCAAACCTGGTTTTAGGCAACGGTGTATCAAAACCTAAATCCTTTCCGTCATGAATCATCACTCCGATTTGCTCAACAAAAGCCTTTCTCCCATTTACCCACATAAGCCAGCGATCATTTTTTTCCTCATAGATGAGGAACGGCTTATACATTGCCTCACAATCCCAGCTATCAGCCTCACCGGGGCAGATAATCGGATTATTATGATGTCTTTCCCAGTCGTCGATTCCATTCCGTGATCTAGCAAAACACACTCTAGCTTTGTGGACATCTTCAAATCCAATATAAAACATGTAATACCATCCCTCATATTTCAGGACCTGGCATGCTGTTGTTCTTTCCCGCTCCCAGAGATTCGAATATATAGGCCAGAATATTGGTTTTTCACGTCTCGTCCAGTTTATACCATCACGACTTTCCGCATACCCTATTGCATCCGGTTCAAACCAACCTCCAGCAGAGTAATACATTCTAAAAAGTTTGATTTCAGGTTCATACAAAACATGAGGGCACATAACTGAAGCCTGTTCCCATTCGTTTTCAGCTGTGAAGACTGGTCCTCCATACCGCTTCCACTCTATACCATCAGCACTTGTTGCATATCCGATTGAAGAAGTCCCTGTATTATCCCGAAGGCTGCCTGCAGTCTGCCCTGAATACCACATATGGTAAATTCCATCCTTTTTAAGGATACACATGCGGTTTACATCATCTTCCCAGCCAGTGCTCTCATCCGGTGTAAGAACAATTCTTGGCTTACTCCATTCAAACCCATCTTCGCTGAAGCATACAGCAATAGACTTTTTTGACCTCCATGAGAAATACATTCTATATCCTTTCTCATCGGATAAGACAAAGACATCAAAGCACTCCCCAAGTTCATTACCAATGACAGGATTTCCCTTATAACGACGCCACCCGGAATAACAGCCCAACGTACATGGATCATATTTATACATAATCATTTCTCCTCAAAATCTTCTGGATTAACATAAAAGAAAGGTGCATCAAGCTTGGCCGTTCCTACGACACTTATAAAATCATCATACCCCCTTCTGTGATTACAGCCTTCATACCACATCCAGTATCTACCATCGATATGTTCGACTGTTCCAAACCAGATGTTGGAATCATCCCAGTCTCCATATGAGCCTTTCTGGAATATCGGATTACCAGAGTATTTCTTCCATTCCATTAGATTCTGAGAAACCGCAAGACCAAATCTCCATGAATCATCCAGTGTTAAATCATCTCCTGCATAAACCATGTAGAAAAGATTTTCATCCCGGAATATCCTTGGCGTTGTGACCGAATAACTGTCCCAATCACCTTCATTTCCAGTTGTAAGAATCGGATTAATATCCTCATGAAATCTTATTCCATCTGCGGATACCGCATGAAATATTGCATAACCTTTTCCGTTATATGGCCTCACCCAAAATAAATGAACCTTGTCATTGTATACAATGACTTCAGGACATCTTCCTGAAATCACAGGATTCCGAAGTTTGGAGAAACTGAAACCATCCGATGATATTGCCAGACCTATATTCGATTCATCGTGATCACCAATTGCACTGTAGTAAAGAAATACATGATCATGGAAAACCGCAGCAGAAGGATCGAGAATATTTTTCGCATCGAAACTTCCAGCCTGTCCCACATCTATTATTGGATTCAGGGCAAAATCATGCCATGTTACTCCATCAAATTCATCTGGAGCACATGTCATAACGCCCACTCTGTCATGATTACAATCAGTTCCTCTGTAATACATTAAATATTTACCATTGAAGGACAAGAAATCTGCATTTGCCGTATAAAGAGATTTCCATGTTCCAGGAACTGTAGGTATCAAGATACCCTTTTCCCTTATCCATTCAGCCATTTCTTACTCCTTTATTCCTGACAAGGCTATTCCACTCACAAACTCTCGCTGGAATATGAAATAGATTACAGCTATTGGTAGTGTTGCGATGGCAGAAGCTGCCATAATAAGATTCCATTTGATGATGTATTGCCCCTGAAAAAATGCTATTCCTAGCGGAAGAGTACGGAGATTAACATCTGTAGTAACAATCAAAGGCCACATGAAATCATTCCAGCTTCCAAGGAATGTAAATATTCCCAGTGAAACAAGAGCAGTTCTGCAGAGAGGCATTACAATATGGAAGAAAATACGCCACGTTGAATAACCATCTATCATTGCAGCTTCCTCAAGTTCGACGGGAAGTGATTTCATATATTGCCTCATAAGAAAAATTCCATAGGCACCAGTAAGTCCCGGTACAATTATTCCCTTATATGTATCAATCCAGCCATTAACTCCTCCTGGCATTGCTTTCATCATTATAAAGAGGGGAATCATCGTCACCTGACGGGGTATCATCATGGTAGACAGAAGAATAATGAATATCACATCTCTACCAGGAAATTTCTTCCGGAGAAACCCATATGCAGCAAGTGAATCAAAAAGAAGCTGGGCTGCAGTAACTATAGTAGCAATGAAGACGCTGTTAAGAAAAAATCTTCCAAATGGAACGACGTTCCATACAGTCTTGTACGCAGCAGCAGTAAAATCATCAGGAATCCATGATGGAGGATAATCCATGACTTCTGAGTCTGGCTTGAACGATGTACTCAACATCCATAGAAATGGAACAAGCATTGAGAAAGCCAGTATAAAAAGCATGAAATACAGAAGGATTTTCAAGACTGGAATTCTTTTTATCATAATCCTACATCTCATCATCATTTATGGAGAAAACCTTGAATTGAATCAGTGTCAGAAGAAGTATGAGGATAAATAGCACAAAGGAAAGTGCAGAAGCATATCCCATATCGAAGTAATAGAACGCAGTCTCGTAAATATAGAAAACAATTACTTTAGTACTATTTACAGGTCCTCCGCTTGTCATCAGATAAACCTGATCAAATACCTGGAATGAACTTATGACTGACATTATAAGAACAAAAAGTGTTGTTGGTTTTAGTAGTGGTATGGTGATTTTAAAAAACTGTTGGACTCCACTCGCACCATCAATTCTTGAAGCCTCATAGTAAACATCAGGAATTGCCTGGATACCTGCAAGAAATATGACCATATTATAACCAAGGCTCTTCCATACAGAGACAATCATGAGAGTTGGAAGAGCAAGTTCCGGGTCTGAAAGCCAAACAAGCGGACCGATACCGAGTTTCGACAAATAGTAATTCACCAAGCCTATCATAGGATCAAACATCCACATGAATACTACGGATGTGACAACCAAGGAGACGATGACAGGCAGGAAAAAACAGGTTCTGAGAAAACTATTTACAGCCGACTTTTTCTTCATTGCGACTGCAAGCAACAACGAGCATACAAGGCAGACAGGAACAGAACCTACTGTGTACCAGAATGTATTCTTCAGAGAAAGATAGAATACTGAATCCGTTACCATCTGCCTGTAATTCTCGAGTCCGACAAATGTCTTTTCAGGACTAAGCATATTCCAATCCTGAAAACTCAGAATGAAAGCAAAGAAGATAGGAATGATCACAAAAATTGAAATATGCAAGCAAGCGGGAGCAATTAGAAGAACACCTTCTCTTCGTTCCCTTCGTTCTCTAACAGTAATGTTTTTCCTTTTCATTCCATCTCCTTTATACAGCGGGGAATTACCTTCCCCGCGCAATATCACATATCTTCATTAATTGCTGCGGCAGCTGCATCCATGGCTTCCTGAGGTGTCTTCATTCCAAGAATTGCAGCCTGAAGTTCTTCGTTGATTACACGTGCAGGTTTTGTCCAAGACGTAAATCTTTGTCTCAGGTGAGTGCTATCTGCTGTATCAACGAAGATCTTTAGATGCGGATGACTGAAGATTGGAAGATCTGCTGTAGACTTTCTTGGAAGGATTTCTGTCAGATTAACATTGCGGAGGAATTCTTCAGAATCCATTGTCTTAGCAAGTTCCTGATAATATGCAACCTTGTTCTCTTCAAGCCAGACAACATAAGCCCATGCCTCTTCCCTGTAGGGAGTTGTAGCACTGATACTGATTACACGACCACCAATTGCACTTGCTTCAATCTGTTTTTCATCATTAACAGGAAGTGGTGCATACATGAGATTATCGACACCTTCAGGACTCTGCTGATAATAAGTCTGCGTAAACCATGGACCGATCTGAAGCATAGCAACCTGTCCATTGATCATTGCTGATTCAGCACTGAACTGAGCTCCCTGGGTTCTCATTGCAGAGACAACAGCAGGAGGAACAACATGATATTTACTGTGAAGATCCACATAGAACTGCAGAGCATCAACAGCTTCTTTCTTATTAATTGTGCACTGGGTTAAATCATCATTGAAAACATCTCCCCCATTCATCCACATCCATGTGAAAAACCACCAATCATATGGCTGGATTACAAATCCATATTGCCCTTTTTCCGCATCAGTAAGAGCTTCTGCATACTCTACGAATTCACTCCAGGTCTCTGGTGGATTTTCGGGATCAAGACCAGCTGCTTCAAACATATCCTTGCGATACGCAAGAACAGCCCAGGAGTAATCATCAGGATAACCATAATATTTCCCATCAAAAATACCCATATCGAGTGCATTCTGATAGATATCATCAAAATTTATAGGATTTTCCTCTCCAGTTGCTAAATCCGTAACATCGGCAAGTACACCTTCTGCTGCAAATTGCGGAACAAAAAGTTCATCCATTCTGATAATGTCCGGAAGGGCATTACCAGCTGCTGCTGTCAGAACTTTCTGATTATAGGAATCCCCAGCTGGGAGCGGAACTAGTTCAACCTGGATATCAGGATGCTCTTCATTCCATTTTTCAGTAAGCATAACAGTTGGAGCAAAGCTCTCAATACTTCCATCAAGCCAATATGTCAGATGAACAACACCATCATCCTTTACTTCTTCAGCCCCAGAAGCAAAAAGTGCTACAGACATAATCGCAATAAGGGTAATCAGGAAAAACTTTCTCACTCTATTCCTCCTTTTTAGATTTAATCGCTTATTTACAATCAAATCATTTATTGAGTTTTTCATTCTGTCAACAAATAAATTTGACAAAATAGATTTAGTCTATATAATTAGTCCAAATAGGGCAACTATTTAATCGAATAATCCAAACCAACAGGAAAGAAAAATGGAAACAAATGACGAGAAAAACAAAAGAGAACTTTATATAACGGATTGCGATCGGATAGATGTATTGAAAGCTCTTGCCAATGAGACAAGGTTGAAAATACTACAACTCCTTAAAATAAAGGAACTTAATGTTCATGAGATTCAGGATGCAATCGGTTGTTCCAAGACAACAGTTCTCATGCATCTCAATATTCTGGAAACAGCAGGGTTAATCTCCTCATACTATGCAGATGGAACTGTTGGACACCAAAAGTTCTGCAAAAGAACATATGACAAATTTTTCATTGATATTGATAAAAAGTCTGGCCAGGAGAAAAAGGATTATTATGAGACTCTAATCAGTCCTGGCAATTTCTCAGACTTCATGATCTATCCGCCTTGTGGTCTGGCCTCCAATGGAGGACTTATAAAACGCTGGGATGATCCATCTGCTTTCTTTGCCCCAGAAAGGACAAGTGCGCAACTTTTGTGGTGTTCTCATGGATATGTAGAATATAAAATTCCTCTCAATATTCCATACGAGGATCTTGGTTTTCATCGTATAGAACTGTTTCTGGAGCTGTGTCCCCAGAAATATATTAAAGATAATCGTATGCTGTTTCTGCCAGAACCTGTCCCTCTCGAATCTATTACAGATGGTGTATCTGATATCACATTTTGGATTGATGGAATGGAAATCGGAACATACACAACCCATTCATGCACTGATATCTCACAAAGGGGGCAATATACCCCCTCTTGGTGGAAAGGAGAACAGTTCGGAGAGCAAATACACATCGTGATAGACGAAAAAGGATGTTACATTAATGAACAGAAAGTTTCAGATATTATACTTTCAGATATTCTTACTGATGAGATTCTAAAAGAAAACCTGAAAATGAAATTACTTATGATTTCAAGTAATTGTTTAACTCTCAGAATAGGAATTAAAAACAATGCAAAACATAAAAGTGGCTTCTGTATCTTTGGCCATGGATTCGGCAACTTCTCTTCTGACATCTCAATACGATGGATATCTATGAAATCTGAAAATTGAAATAGCTAATTCTGGCATTTGGATTTCTCAGAATTCTAGACATCATAAAACTGCAAATATGAAGCATATCAAACGCTCTTCTCAGAAACGGGGAGAGCGTTTATTTTTAAAGCATGAATAAGGATCTATCTTATTACATGGAACTTCCATATAAAGCGGAAATCATAAAGGATACGGATGAAAGCGGATATGTAGCCTACATTCCTGAACTCAAAGGCTGTATCACAACAGGCATGACAATCGAAGAGGCATTAGAAAATCTCAAGGATGCAAAAGAAGCATGGCTATCTTCAGCCATAGAGAACGAGGATAATATTCCAAGTCCTCAGAATCTGTGAAAAACGTGTAGATAGCAGAGCGCTGATCCAAATTAGAAAATCTTTGAGGAAAGAGATGTCATTCTCTCTTCCTCCTAATTCATCAAGGAAATCATCTTTTGTTCGTTCAGGCTAATTAAGCCTTAAATATAATCCTAGAGTAAGCTTTGATATCATGATAGACTTTACAAATGCGCATTGAAATAAAAAACATTGGAAAGATTCATTCTGCAGATATCACCATCGATGGTATTACAGTAATTGGTGGAAAGAATGGAACAGGAAAGAGCACTATAAGCAGAGCTCTATTCTCCATGTTCAATGGATTTTATAACTTCCGCAATACAATTTATGAAGAAAGATGTTCTGCAATAAGGAGATATGTGGGTAACTATATATCCGCAGCAGAAATTATTGCTAAGTTTTCATCTATCAATGATATAAAGACATTGGAAGATTATCTCATTGCCAAAAAGAAAGAAAACAACAACAGGGACTTCATTCTTTATGACTCTGGAAATCCTGAAAACATTGAAGAAACTGCAAAATCAGTATTTGCAATACTGAATATTGCTGATGAAGAGATACTCAGGAGAATTATCAGGAATTCCTTCTCAGAAGAATTCAATGGCCAACCTTTGAATATCTATTCAGAAAAAGATGGAGAAGTTTCGATATACATAAAAGATCGAAAAATAAATGTGAAGATAAGCAAGAATTCCACTACTATGGATGGAGAATTCGAACTTACCAAAAATGCTATCTATATAGATGATCCATTTGTTATTGATAATCTTGATAAACTATCAAAATACAGTAATACAGACTACAATCATTCTTCTTGGCTTCTCGAGGCACTTAGACCAAGAAGAAGCAAAAACGCTGTCGATTCAATTCTATCAGATAGGAAACTGACGGCAATATTGGGGAAGCTTAATTCAGTATGTGGTGGAATCATAGTTTCAAAATCATCTAATCCAGAATATTTCTCTGAGTTTTCCTATGTGGAGAAAAACACTGAAAAGAAATTACGCTTACAGAACCTTTCATCAGGATTAAAGACTTTCGTATTACTGAAACTTCTTATTGAAAATGGTGCTCTGGAAGATAATGGTGTGATTATCTTTGATGAACCAGAAATCCACTTACATCCTGAATGGCAGCTTGTATTAGCAGAATTAATCGTTCTCATTCAGAAAGAGTTCTCAATGCACATACTGATAAACACCCATAGCCCCTACTTCTTGGATGCTATTGATGTCTATGCCGCAAGATATTGTATAAAAGGAAAATGCCATTTCTATCTTTCTGCAGATGATGGAAGTAACATCTGCTTTGAAGATGTCAGTGATGATATAGAGAAGCTTTATAAACTGCTAGCAAAACCATTTCAGGATTTAGAGAACCTAAGGAACAGGGGGATAGATGAAGTTTGATTATATCCCAGAATTTGCTTCATCAAAATCAACTCTACACGAAACTTCATATGATGAGCAGAACCAGCTTTATCTATCGAACTCGACCCTTGAAGTCTATAACTTTGACAAAGTCAAAAGCCTATACTTCGAGGTATTGAAGGAATCAGATTCTCCTGCGAAATCTGTCGATGCGCTCCTTATTAAGGATGATAATATATTTATTGAATTCAAGAACAGCAAAGTAAAGCCTACTGATATAAGAATCAAAATCAGTGATAGCCTTCTTGTCTTCAATGATCTTACAGACTCATTTTTAAGAGACAGAAAGAATGACTCAGAATTTATTCTTGTATATAGCTCTGAAAAGAACCCTGCCCCGCCTTCCCGAAAGTATATTGCTGATAAAATCGCTAAATTAGCAGGAGAAGAAATCATCTACTTTGACCTAGATAAATATGCAGGGACATACTTTAAGAAACTTCATACTTATACAGAAAAGGAATTCCAAGGCTACATTCAGAACATGACTAATTAGAAAACACCCGATGCAAGCTGAACAATATATAGGGTATACGGCAATAACTTTCATTCAGATTCCATTTCATAAATAATGGGCCAGCGGAGAGCTGACCCAAAATCTTTAAGAACTACTTATGGAATAATTTCTTCACTTTCTTGAACAGATATCATGTTATCTTTATATGAATTATATGTATATGGTGTTTCTTCAGAACCAATCACACAAATATTGTTAGTTACAAAATTCGGAGTTGCTACAGTTCCACTTGTGTAGCCAACAATATAACCTCTGCACTGAGCTTCATCAGGAAGGGTTGTTTCCGGAATATTTCTATACACTATATCTTCTTCCGCAGAATCAAGAATAACCTTGTTGTTTGAAAGATTGGCATAATTACATGTACCAGTTATACCGCCCGCATACCAGGCATCTACCATAACCATGGCCTCTCCAGTCAAATCCACAGAGTTATTTGAAATATCATTTTTGAAACTGGAATAAGAATCCTTTAGAGCAACACCACCAGACACACACCCAGCTATTCCACCAGCATTATAAGCAGCCTCACCTTCTGTCAATCCATCAGGATACCCTGCAAGATTTACTGTTTTTACTGTATTTCCAGAAGCGTCACAATAAGTGATAGAACTTTTTGCACCTTCTGTTGGGTAAAGATATAATCTACCAACAACAGCACCAGCTCCCTGATAAGCCTGTACTGTCGAGTTGCTTACATCTACGTTACCTATTGCAGAATTCTTTGCGAATCCAACCGCGATACCAGCTGTATTTGAGTTTGTTGTAACATCACAATTCTCAAACTTAAGATCATTGATTGAAGCATTCTCTATTACAGCAAAGAAACCAACAACTGTATCATCATCAGGACCTCCTTCTGAAGTATTCGAGAATGAATATCCTATAATAGTACTTTCATTCCCATTGAATGTACCACTGAAAGAATGCGCATCGATTAAATTCCATTCTTCATCATCAGTTCTCTTTCCCTCTCCAACAGAGAACCCTTCAATACCGGAGAAATCATAGGTACCTTTGCTAAGATTGATGGTTTTATTATCGAAATTATCAAGTCCACTGGAAACAAGTTCTCCGAACTGGATAAGCTCTTCTAATGTATCAATAGTCAATTCGGTACTATCTGGATTGTACCAGTAATTATCAAGTTCAGATTCCTCAGCCGCATTATTAGCAGAGGAATCCGTAGACACTGAAACACCATTTACTGAAATATGTCCTTCAGTTGTTACTTTTGCTGCAGCCTTTACATAACCAGTAGAGAAAACCACATTATTATCATTATTGATAGCAACTACAGCTTCTATTTCACCAGCTATTCCATCTATCATTGCTGTCAAACTGCTTGTACTATTTATCCTGACATTGATTGAAGAAGACATGATCCGAAAAGAAGTAATACTAAATTGATCATCGCTTACACTTCCAGAGAAGCGGACTGTAACATTGCCAGAAATGAAGCAATTACCATTATCATAATTACTGAGTGCTACGCTACCTTCATATGTTTTATCTACAGACTCAGCATTCTCATTCAAAGTTATTATTTCAACATTTCCGGTTGAAGATGTTACTTCATTCCAAGAATCCGGCCAGGATATGCCTTCTGCCTTGTTGATAATATCGTTTACAAGTTTTGGAAAACTTAAATTTTCTTCCACGTCTCCTGCAGAAATTCCTACAGAAGGTCTTGGTGGAACCGGAATTAAACCAATATTAGGACGACAGGAAACAAGAAGCAGAATCAAAGCAAGGACAATTAACAGCGTTCTTTTCATTTCAAACCCCAACGTAAACTAATTGTTAACCACTAGCATACCCCCCCCCGTTATTTTCTGTCAAGTGAAATATTTCCTCCTAAATGTAATGTTAAGAATCTGTACTATTTTGAATTGAATGAAGTATTAATAAATAATAGCAATGGGCCAGCGGAGAGCTGACCCAAATTAGAAAATCTTTGAGGAAGGAGATGTTATTCTCTCTTCATCCTAACTCATCAGGGAATTCATCTTCCCCTTTCTGCCCAGGAGTTATCTCCTATGGCATACCGCCTCTTATACTCTCTGACTGTATATGTATTCAGTCCTGCAAGCTGAGCGGTCTTTTTATATCCGTATCCCTGCTCAAAGAGCTTTAAGCATTCCTGACGCTTCTCTGTAGGAATCCTGAGTCGGAGGGATATGGTACTGTTCTCCATTTCGTCCTCCTTAGACAAGTACCTGGCCTGAGATTTTCAGGCACAGGCATTCATGATTCCAATCACTGCTTTGTAGTTGTTGTATCACCAGCAGTTACTGTGAGAAGTGCATAACCAGGTTCTGCATCTGCTGCTTCTGGGTTTGTAAGAACAACTGTAAATACATAAGTGCTACCACTAGCTATCTGAGGCATTGTCCCATCACTGTCAGAGACAGTGAAAGAAGGTGTAAATGTAGATTTATTCTCAACCTTCCAAACTGGAGTTATAGTTACAAGATCCTTCTGTACTTTCTCACCAGGCTTTACAGTTGCCTGTGCCTGATAGGAAGCAGTATATCCTGTAATGTAATTAGCAGATGTATAAACAGTAATAGGATTTGCCTTAACTGTCTGTCCGCTGATTGTAGCAGAGGCTGTTGCAGCTGCACCTGTTGCTGAAGGGAGATTGTCATTAGTAAGACTACTGCTATCAAATGTTACAGAGAACCCAGAAGTAAGCTTCTCTGAATAGCCACTTACATACTCTGCTGTAACATTAAAATATGTGGAATTTGTATAGTTTGCAGCAACATCACCAGCAATAAACTTTACATTTGGATTTGCAGCAAGTTTAGCAGAAACCATTCTATCAGGCTGACAGATAATTGCTTCCTCTTTTGCCTCTGCAGAACTTGAAAGCGCATCAGCTACTGTGAAGGTAAGAGTTCCCTCTCCTGATGTAAGATTTGTATCATCCTTTGCAGCTGCTACTGTGTATTCAGAATCTGCTGTTTCTTCTGAGTAAACAAGCTCTCTTGAATAGATTACTTCATTATCGTCATCAAGAGCCTCTCCTGTTACTGTGTAAGAAGCCGGATTATATTCTGTATGGAATTCAATCTCAGCATCTGGCTTAACAATATAGTAAGTCTCAGGAGTAGCAGGTCCCTCTACCTTAATCTGGTCAAGCTGATATACATAAGCCTTGAGCTCTGCAGTTACAGGGTTCGTTGTTCCATATGAATATCCTGTATAAGCAACAGTTGCAACAGTTCTTGCCTCATCTACAGCTTCAGCACCCTCAACCGTTTCGTTATCAGTTAAATCCAAATCTGAAGCAGGAACAACAAATGTTGAACCATCAAGTCTTGTAGCAACAACTGTGAAATCAGATGTTGAGATAGCATCGCCTACAAAATAGGAAGGTGCCTCTGAAGTAACCTCAATTTTTGTGATTATGCTGTTCTCAAGAGCTGATCCTGAACCATTCTCGCATGCTGTGAACGCAAAAAGCATAAGAGCAGCGAGTACTCCAATGAATACTTTTTTCATCGTATTCTCTCCTCCAAAGTTTTATCTGCTAACAGACTACCCCCCCCCGGTTCGATTTTGTCAATAGATATTTTTGAGGAATTTGAGAAATTAGGATTTTTCAGAGAGTGCTTTTTGCTTCTATTACAGGGAGCTCAACGAGATAGCTATCTGTTATTTTCTTGCCAGAAAGTGATGAAATGAGATGTTTTACAGCAAGAGAACCTAGTTCAACTCTCTTGTTGTTCCATCTTGTCCACTCTTCATGGGACTCCGTCCAGTCATCTTCAAGTATTGCACCGAAGATATCTTTTCCTATCTTGATGTTTCTTTCTTTGAAGATTTCAGTGAATTGATCTGCAATGAAAAGTCTGTCAAAGATAACAGCTTTTGTTTTAAGAACTGTGGACAAAGCCTCTTCTGTAACATATTTTTCGATGTTTATATCAATAATCGTTATACCAAGTTTTTTTGCAGCTTCATGCAGGAAGAAGCTTTTATCAGCAGAAGGTTCTGCTGTTGATAGCTTCGATGAGATATAGACAATACTTTTATCAGAATGCTTTAAAACCAGCTTCACTATCTCCTCTACCGCTGGTTTATAGTCAAAGGTAACAAAATGTACTGGAAGTGCATTTCCTATCTCTCGCCTTCCTACGAAAACAAGAGGAAAATCCTGCTTAACAAGGGATGTTATATGCTCATCATCCCTTGTGACACCAATCATTATTGCGCCTGATGCGAGTCTTATTCTTGAACTTCTGGACTTATCTTTGGCCCAATTGTTGAGAATCAGGATATCATAATCCTCTCTCTCAGCTTCCTGCTGTATACCAGCGAAAAAGAGATAGTATTCACTCTTTGGATCAGTTGGAAAGATATTCTCATATGTGAATACAGCTATGATATGGTTATCATCACCATACTTCAGATGCTGAGCAGTCATGTTCGGGACATAACCAAGAGCCCTTGCCTGAGAGAGGATTTCTTTCCTCTTCTCATTGCTTACCCTTATGCTATGCCCTACTTTTCCACTCAGCACTGCAGAAGCAGTTGCCCTTGAAACCCCTGCCGCCGCAGCCACATCTGATAGCGTAATTCTCTTATTCAACTATCGCTCCATCTTCTCTCAGCGTCTTGCGAAGCTTGACAGCATCTACATCCACAGGAAGCACATCATCGGAGATAGCCTGAGCAGCTGCTGTTCCTGCAGCTTGTCCTGTAGCTGTACAGCAAGGACTTACCCTCAGAGAAGCATGTGCCTCAAATGTTGATGATATATCCCTGCCAGCTGCCATGATGTTCGGAACAGTATTGTTTGTAAGACATCTGTACGGAATGGAATAATAACCACCCCATCTGAGGAAAGTGCTCTTTGTCTCAGCTCCATCGGAATGGATATCTATCGGATAACCACAGCATGCAATACCATCATCGAACTTAGTCTCGGCTATCATATCCTCAGCGGTTATCATATAAGTGCCAACCATTCTTCCTGAGCTTCTCACACCAACTCTTGGACCAGATGTAAGAAGAAGCGCATTCTCGAATCCTGGAATATGCTTCTTGAGGAAAGCATACATCTCCCACACCTGACGCCTTCCTTCTGTCTCTGCCGCAGAGAGATCAAAAGGATTAAGAGGATCCAAGCGTGGAATACGTGTCATGTTGACAATGACCTCATTGAGATTGTTTGTCTCGAAACAAAGGACTATATCACGATCGATATCAAGTTCGCCTGTTTCTATACCCTTCTTCATTATCTCCTGAAAACCTGAGAAAGAGAGTCTTACCGCTTTCTTCTCCAGTCCTTTCGGGTGCGGTGCAAGGAATGGAAAGAGCTCCACATTCTTCTCCATTATCTCCCTGATAAGAGGAATATCCACACCTGAAAGCTTGAAGTTCATCGTCATTGGCTGGTTAACACCATCGGAAGCACGTCCTGAAGCAACTGGTACACCTGCAAGTTTAAGAAGGATCGCATCTCCTGTAGCATCGATGAATACCTTTCCTTTTATATTGATAAGATACCCAAGAGATGCAATGGTTATCGAGGAACAAAGTCCTTCATTCACATCTGCCTTTACAATCTTTGCATGGAAAAGAACTTCAGCTCCGCTTTCCAGAAGCATAAGCTCCAGTTCCCTCTTCATGCCTTCTGCATCGAATGGAGTGACTGTGTAGGTGTATCCTGTGCTATCTACAGTGTGTCCTGGGGAAAGGTTTTTCTCTTTCAGCCTTGAGATAAGCTCCTCTCCATACCCTTTTATAACCTGCTTATCTCCTGCATGGAATGTCATCATAGGACCTGTTCCGCAGGTTGTGAGGCTTCCACCAAGTATTCCAGTCTCCTCGACAAGAAGAGTTCTCGCACCATGCCTAGCAGACGCCACAGCTGCCATTACACCAGCAACTCCCCCACCTGCCACCACAACATCATATTCAAGGTTAGTATTCATATCTCACTCCTCATTTCATTCCTGAATTGACCATTGCATCAGAAATCTTGTTCTGGAATATAAGGTAGAAAATCATTACAGGAATGACGGAAAGCGTTGTCGCTGCAAGCTGCAGGTTCCACTGCGGAAGTCCATATGTATCATTGAAGTTCGACAGCGATAGCGGAAGAGTGAACTTATCGAGGCTTGATACGAATACAAGCGGCTCAAGATACATGTTCCATACAGAAAGGAATGCAAGAATAGCGGCAGAGCTCAATACCGGTACCGATATCGGGAGCATGATACGGAAGAAGATTCCAGCAGGACGAAGTCCATCAAGGCGCGCCGCCTCCTCCAGCTCCTTAGGCACTGTTATGAAATGCTGTCTGAGCATGAATGCGGAGAAAGCACCCTGCGAGCAGAACACAGGAATAAGGATAAGAGGAACAAGAGTATCATTCGCACCAATGTTATTCATCATGAAATACATCGGAACGATTGTTACCTCTATAGGCATCATCAACGCTGTAAGCAAGAGAATGAACAAACCTGAGCGTCCAGGGAAACGAAGACGCGCAAAGGCGTATCCTGAGAGCGCTGAGACAAAGACATTCCCCGCAGTTCCAAGTATCGCAACTGCAAGCGTATTCAGATAATGCCTTGCAAATGGCTGCACCTGGAAGATTTCGATATAGTTATGCCACATCCACGACTTCGGCAGAAGCGATGGCTTGGAAAATATCTCATTGATTGAATTGAGCGAATTCGTGACCATCCACCAGAAGGGGTAGATGAAGACGATTACAATAGCTGCGATGATTATATAGTAAATTGTCTTACTGACTATTTTCTTACTCTTCATAGTACGATGCCCTCTTTCTCAATGACCACTGTATGATGGTCAGTCCGAGAACAATCAGGAACAGCACCACAGCTACAGCGGATGCGTATCCGATATTGAATGTCCTGAATGCCTGATGATAGATGTAGTAAACGAGAACCATTGTAGACCCCTCAGGACCACCATCAGTCATAAGCTTGATGGTATCAAAGACTCTCATCGATCCGATTACCGTAACAATCATTACCATCAAGATCGATGGCATCAGGAGCGGAAGCTTTATCTTCCAGAAAAGAACTGGCTTGGTGGCACCATCTATGCGTCCAGCTTCAAGAACATCCTGAGGGAGGTTCATGACAGCTCCCATGAATATGAGAACGTTCATACCGAGATTCTTCAGAACTCTTGAGATGACAACCGCGAACATAGCCCAGCCCTTTTCATGAAGCCAGTTCGGGCCTTCTATGCCAATGAACGATAGAATGTAATTTATAGGACCTGCCTCTCCTCCCTGGAAGAGATATTTGAAAACAATCGCCCAGGCAACACCAGAGGTTATTACAGGCAGGAATATAACGCTTCTTACAACCTTTGCCCCAGACGCGTTAGCACCAAGATACAATGCCAAAGCAAGCGACAGGACAAGGTTCAAAGGAACGACACCGAGGGAGAAGACTATAGTGTTCTTCAGCGTGATGAAAAAAAGGTCATCTTCTACCAGTGTCTGATAGTTATCAAGACCAGTGAATCCCATATTCCCGAAAAGGAGATTACGGGATTCAAAGGAATATACAAAGACCATTACAAGAGGAACCAGCACAAGGATGATGAATCCCAGCATCTGAGGCAGGATAAATAGATATCCGGTAACAGCCTCACCTCTTGCCAATTTAGACTGCTTTCCAAGCATTGGTTCCTCCTACTCCGCCTTAGTTGATATACTTAGCGTATACCTCTGCTACTGCATCAAGAACTGACTGAACGTCTGCATCTGGATTCCAGAGCCTATCCCATACGATTCTGGACTCAACTTCAATCTGTGGATACATAACGTGTGAAGGAAGAACTCTTCCTGTCTCGATTGATGAACCAACAGCCATCGACATCTGCTCAGCTGTGAGAAGAGGCTGAGATGTGAGGAAGTCATCGGATTCAAGAACACTCTTTCTTGCTGGTGGCCAGATACCTGCCATGCGAGCAACACAGCTCTCGTTTGTCATATAAGCGACAAGCTTCTTTGCAAGCTCAACATTGTCTCCCTTGCTGTATGCACCGATTCCGGCCTGTCCAATAATAGGAACATCTCCCATAGGACCTGCTGGCATTGGAGCAACACCCCAAGCGAAATCAGCTTCTGCAAGATTGGATACTCTGGAAACCTGTGCAGCTGTCATTGCAGCAGCTCCAGCGAAGAAGTTGCTCTGATCTCCAGGAGGAACAACAGAACCATCAACATAGACCATGTCATGGAAGAGCTGTACAGCTTCTGCAGATTCTGGAGTATTGATAAGGATCTCCCCTTCGCTTGTCCATGCATCTCCACCATATGAACGGATGATAGGACAGAGATTGTGAAGGATTCTTACATCATATCCACCACCATCAACAGTCTGGTAGCCCCATACACCTGTAGCATCCTTTACAGCCTTGCTGACTTCACGGAATGTATCCCAGTTCCAGTTTCCTTCAGCTACGAGCTGATCAGGAGTAGGAACTCCAGCTTCTGCAAAGAGATCTGCATTATAGAGAATGAAGAATGGACTTGTTGAGAATGGAACAGCATATGTCTTTCCGCCACTCTGCCAAAGCTCCATAGCCTTTGCGGAGAAATCATCAGGATTGTACTCTGCAAGCGCTTCATCAAGCTCTGCAAGAAGACCGGACTGGATGAATGCAGGTGCTGAGGTCTCAAGTACCCAGAATACATCTGGTGCTTCTGAACCCTGAAGCTCAAGAGAAAGCTTTGTATTGTATTCGCCAAACTCTATTGATTCAAATTCAGCATTGATTTCAATTCCTTCTTTTGCTGCAAACTCATCAACGAAGCTTCCAAGAAGTGCAAGCTGATCTGGATTACTTGTCCATGTAGCAATCTTAATATCCACTGGACCAGTTGAAGCTGCCCCCCCCTCTGAGCTTCCCTGTGCCATCACAGGAACAGCAATAAGAGAAAGCGCCACAAGTGCGCAAACTATCTTCCTTGTAAAAGATGCTCTCATAATCTCCTCCTTTTGTTGATTAATCGATTAATCAAATTCTAACATGGATTTCCTATCTGACAAGAAGAAATTTATACAATCTCTGCTCTTCCCTCCGTATCCCCTGAGGAAAAAGTGAAATATTGCAATCCTGTTGCTCTGATTATCATAAAACCTTACCCAAAATGGGAACTTATTCAGTAATAACTAACAGCTTCTAAGGAGGACAATAGTGAGCAGTTTCTATACTACTGAGGACTAACGTGAAAAGCTCAAGGAAGTCACAATGGAGGATGATTGCTTCTTTACCAAGTGTCTTGCGGGAGA
>CASDRY010000018.1 GCA_949283235.1 uncultured Spirochaetales bacterium
ATATGGAGGATTGCTCCGCTGTTTTCAAGGATAGAGCTGATGGTGCGTTTGTATCAGACCTTGATATAGAGGATTCTACATATGCTGAGAACAGGAACTTCCGTTCGGAGGGAATCTGATGATAGATAGAAGGGAGAGGATCCTCGCGATTCTCAATTATCTACAGACAATGCTCTTTCAGGAAAGAAAGAGTGAGTGTGTGGAGATAGCTTGCTGTGGCTATGGTATTCCTGAGACTTTTCCGGAGTCCGGTATCGAGTGGGAGAGTTTTGATTCTGATAGCACCTGGGGAGGAAGCGATAAGCATTTTCTTTTCCGTTCCTCAGTATCTGGAAGAGAAGGGAAAGCTCTCTCGATAATCCTCTCAACTGATTCCAGAGTTCGTTGGAGTACTGATAACCCTCAGATTCTCGTCTACCTCAATGGTAAGCTTTTCGGAACGATGGATACTAATCATACAGTTCTTCCTCTATCTGAAAGTTGCAGGAAAAGCGAGGTTTTCAATCTAGGATTCTACGCGTATTCCAATAGCAGCGGAAAAACGAATTTCTTCCATCTGTCGTCAGCTGTTCCTGCGCCTTCTGTCATGTCCCTATATTTCGACATGAAATGTGTCTTCGAGGCGGCAGATCTTCTTGATACAGATGATCTGGAGAGGGTGAAGGCTTTCAGGGGTCTTGAAGATGCGATAGATATCCTTGATACAAGATCTGCCTCTTTGCTGGAGAAATCATCATCTGACGCAAGAGAGGTTATGAGAAAGTATCTTGATGGACGGCAGAACAGCGATATTACAGTTTATTCTGTCGGAAGTACACACATAGATGTAGCCTGGAAATGGCCGATAAGACAGACAAGGGAGAAATCTGTCAGAAGCGCTTTGACTGCGCTTCGCTTAATGGAAAGATACCCTGAGTATCATTTCCTTCTCACACAGCCTCAGGTCTATGAGTTCATAAGGGAGGGGCGTCCTGATATCTTCAATGAAATCAGGAAGAGAATTGCTGAGGGGAGATGGGAAGCAGAGGGCGGAATGTGGCTTGAAAGTGACTGCAACCTCGCAGCTGGAGAGTCCCTTGTAAGACAGCTTCTTTATGGTAAGAGATACTTCTCGGAAGTCCTTGGAGCACCGGAGTCGAGAATACTCTGGCTTCCAGATGCTTTCGGTTTCAATGGCAATCTTCCCCAGATCATGAAGAAAGCCGGAATAGAGTATTTCATGACAACGAAGATAAGCTGGAGCGATACCCATATCTTCCCTTATGATATCTTCTCGTGGCGTGGAATAGATGGTAGTGAAGTACTCTCATATTTCATCTCAACAAGGGAGTATGGGAACGATGGCCGTCATCCGGATTACCACACAACATACAATGGGGAGCAGAATGCCTCGCAGATCATGGGTACATGGAAACGCTTTCAGGATAAGGACATAACTGAAAATGTTCTTACATGCTTTGGGTATGGAGATGGCGGTGGCGGTCCCACTTTCCAGATGATAGAGAATACTGAGCGCTTC
This sequence comes from uncultured Spirochaetales bacterium, assembly GCA_949283235.1. GTDB lineage: Bacteria > Spirochaetota > Spirochaetia > Sphaerochaetales > Sphaerochaetaceae > Ornithospirochaeta. The sequence goes on from CASDRY010000018.1 coordinate 1,520, forward strand.
TCTCATTCCATTGCAAGATGCCCGAGAACAGTCATGACCAGTGCCAGGGGCTTCTTTGATATGCTAAGTAAGAATTTAAAGAAGAGCCTCCCTAGATGGACTGGTGAGCTTTACTTTGAGTATCACAGAGGAGTAATGACAAGCATCTCGGAAGAGAAGAAATGGAACAGGAAAATAGAGGGCCTTGTCCATGATGCGGAAAGTACTTCCATCATGATGGGTATCCCGTATCCAGCTTCTGCCCTTGATAGCATTTGGAAGACAATCCTTCTCAATCAGTTCCATGATATCCTTCCAGGCTCTGCAATAGATGAGGTTTATGAGACTGCGTTTGAGGAGTATGAACAGGCTGCTTCATCCTGCAATGAGATAATCACTACCGCACTCAGCTCTAAGCTGAAAGGTGGAAAGAAGCTTGCGGTTCTTAACACTACCTCCCATGAAAGATTCTCACTTCTTGAGCTTGACGAGAAAATCCCAGGATATGATTCAGAGCTTTCTTACGATGGGAAATATCTTGTACTTGCAGAGTGTGTGCCTTCGTATGGAGTGAAGACAATAGAGCCTGTTACAGAAGATAATGATAAGATTCTCAAAGGCGATACTCATTTCTTTGAGACACCTTATTACAAGGTAATGATAGACTCAAATGGCTGTTTATCTTCACTTTTTGATAAGGTTAATGATAGAGAGGTTATCATTTCGGGAATGGCTGGAAATAGGATAGTCTCCTATGAAGACAGACCTCTTCGCTTCGATAACTGGAATACTGAGGAGTATTACAGGGAGAAAGGATATGAGTGGGAGCTTGAAGAGGAGCCTAGGATTGTTGAGAACGGAAGCCTGAGAGCGGTAATCGAGATTAAGAGAAAATCGCTTTCCTCTCATCTGACTCAGCATATTGCATTCTACTACCACACCACGAGGATAGATTTCATCTCTTCCCTTGATTGGGATGGGGATCATCTTCTTGTAAAGGCAGAGTTCCCTGTTGATGTCCATTCATATAGTGCGGATTATGAGATACAGTTCGGTTCGATAACACGCTCTGCGATGACGAATACGGATTGGGACAGAGCAGCTTTTGAAGTCCCCGCACTCCGCTGGAGCGATCTTTCGGAACCTGGCTATGGAGTTTCATTGATTACGGACAGTAAGTATGGCTACAGTGTCAGAGATGGTGTAATGACAGTATCGCTGCTGAAGTCTGGTACATCACCTGCAGAGAATGCTGACAGAGGGCACCATGAATTTACCTATTCACTTTTCCCTCATGAAGGTGAATGGAGGGAGGGCGGAACTGTCTTTGAGGCAGAGGATTTGAATAAGCCTCTATACTATGGCTTCACGGACGAGGCTATAGACACATCTTTCGTCAGAAGTGATAAGGCAAATGTAATTGTTGATACAGTAAAACGTTCTGAAGATGGAAAGGGAATTGTAATAAGGGCTTACGAAGCATATGGCGCGAGAACTGAAGCTGTTCTCTCTTTCTCTGGAAGCTATAGCTTTGAGGAGACGGATCTTCTTGAACGGAATGGCAATGTAATAGGAGAAGGCTCTTCTCTCAGGAGAATCTTCAAGCCTTATGAGATTGTAACTCTCTATCTCTCGGAAAAAGAGTAATTGCATACAGCCTTTTTCTCCATCCTGTGCTATATTCACAGGAGGAGAAAACTATGGCTGATAATCAGATGGATGAATATGAGGCACAGACTCTGCGAATCCGTGAGAGGATGGACAGAATCGGCCGTAAGATAATGATAATGAGTGGCAAGGGTGGAGTTGGAAAGACAACTGTAACTGTAAACCTTGCCAATGCTCTTGTTGATATGGGATGCCGTGTAGGTGTTCTCGATACAGACCTGCATGGTCCTAATGTGGCGGTGATGTTTGGATGTCCTGATGCTGAGCTCACAAGCGAGGATGGAAAGACATTCATTCCAGTCCAGCCAAGGGAGAATCTTAAGGTCATGTCCCTTGCTTTCGCACTTGAGGATCCGGATGCACCTGTAATCTGGAGAGGAAGCCTTAAGAACAGTGCTATAAGACAATTTCTTTCAGATGTTGATTGGGGAGAGCTGGATTACCTTTTAATCGATACACCTCCAGGAACTGGAGATGAGCAGCTTACAATCTGTCAGTCTATTCCAGAACTCACAGGTTCCATCATAGTTACAACGCCACAGGAGGTTGCTGTTCTGGATGCACGCCGTAGCGTTAATTTCTCTAGAAAGCTTGGAGTCGCTATAATAGGTGTTATCGAGAATATGTCGGGGCTTATCTGTCCTAACTGCGGTTCGGAGATTCCTATCTTCGGTAAGGGCGGTGGAAAGAAGATGTGCCAGGATATGCATGTTCCTTTCCTTGGCTCCATTCCTATGGAAGCAGGGCTTCCGGATGCTGAAGATGCGGGAAAGGAATGGATCGCAGAGCCTGGTGTGCACCCATCAGCTGAGGCTCTTAAGGCTATTGCTAATGAGATAAATAATGGTACAGCTTGCTCGACCAGCCGTGATACTTCATTCTTCGGAACACCTTCCTGTAAGCCGTCTGCATGCGCATCCTGTACATCGAATTGTCCTTCGAGGAAGAAGTCATGAAAGAGAATCTGATCTGGAAAACGAATTCGAAGAAGAAGCTACTCGATTGCCATATCTTCAATGTGCTTACAGCTGAGAGAGAGGCTCCCGATGGAAGGAAAGGGGATTTCGTGGAGATTGAATCCCCCGATTGGATTGTTGCTATTCCATGGTTTCTGAAAGGTGGAGTTCCATATTTTGTCATGGAAGAGCAGTTCAGGCATGGCTCTGAATCTGTTACAAGGGAGTTCCCTGCAGGTCTTGTAGAGAAGGGAGAGGCCGCGATTGCCGCCGCGAAGAGAGAGCTTCTTGAAGAGACTGGCATGGCTGGTAACTTCATAGAGCTTGGAAATGTCTGCCCGAATAATGCGTTCATGTCAAACAGACAGTCTTTCTTTCTCGTAACTGATCTTGAGAAAAGAAGCGGACAGTCTCTCGATCCGAATGAGACTATAGATGTTATAGAAGTTCCTGTAGAAGAAGTCATTCATGATATGGGCACTGGCCTTTATGATAATGGTATAATGATGATGGCTCTGGGCTTCTTCCTTCGCTATGCTGAGGCTCATCCTGAACTGAGGAGAAAATGATGAGATATCTTGCACTGCTTCTTGCTTCGCTTATTTTCGTATCCTGTCAGAGCGTGGATCCACCTACTGTTACTGTCACTGGAAGCGCTGTCGTGGAAGCAGAGCCTGATACAATCATTTTCGATCTGACAGCTTCCTACGTTGGGGAGACAACGGAGGAGGCGAGGTCTGTAACTTCTGCTTTGATAAAAAGCTCCCTGACTCTCCTTGCAAACTATGGTGTTTCTTCAGAGGATGTCAGAACTTCATATTTCTCAATCGCTCCATACTACACATATAGCGATGGAACTTCAGTGCTTTCTGGGCAGCAAGCTGTTCAGACAGTTACTGTCTCCCTGAATAATATTGACAAGGTTGGAGATGTCATAGAGCGTCTTGCGAAGATGGATGGAATCGAGATATCCGGGATTCATGCGGATAAGAAGGACAAATCCCTAGAAACAATGAAAGCAATGGAGCTTGCGGTGCATAACGCGTATAACAGAGCCACTGTCTATGCAACTGCGGCAGGTTATATGCTAGGAGACCTTATCTCGCTCTCTGATACAGATAACTATGGAGAAGCAAAGGTGTATTCAGTGTCCTCTGAAGCCGGAACAGCATTCTATTCCGGCTCTATAGAGGTACGTGATGATGTCAGCGCTGTCTTCTCCCTTTCGGAATGATGAAGATCATGAGGATGGCGGAGATCCCAAGCGCTACGCATAGTACAGGCATTGATGAGCCATAGCCGAAGGAATCAATTGCTTTTCCGAATACAGCGTTGAAGATTACATCAAGTATGCTCGCGGCGCTTACCGCTACTGTAGTTGCCCTAGCTCCAAGTGTTGCTGGGGCATGTTTTCTAACAAGGGATACAGTCGTCGGATAAACTATTGAGATTGCAAGACCGACAAGGAAGAGTAGGGGAAGCACTGAAAGCGAGAAGGCAGCTGTTGCTATTATTGTTGCACCAACAAGAGATATAAACAGCATCTTCTCTGCTCCGACTTTGTCTACAATAGTACCAAGCACAAGACGTCCGATCATTATTCCTGCGCTGTAAAGGGAGAGGGCGAGACCTGCAGCTGCTGCGCTTATCCCGATATACTCCGTGCCATACATAATGATGTAGTTGGTTATGCCATGCTCAGCTATGAGATAAAGACCAAGCGTGAGGGCTATGAGGATTATCATGCCGTATTCTGTCTTCTCCGCGCCTTTTATCTCCTCTGTTTCCGCAGAAACCGCTTTCCCCTCATCCTTCAGTTTCATTGTTATCAGGGCAAGAGGGACAAGCAGTATAGCCATTGCAATCAATGTTCCATTCCATACTCCAACACTTGATGAGTACCTTGAAAGTATAAGCTGGGAACCTGATGTTCCGATTCCCTGCAGGAAGAACAGTGCATTGAGAAGCATCAGGCTCTTCGTTGCCGAGAATGAGTCAGAGAGAAGATTCAGTGTTGTATTCAGCAATGTAGATATTCCCAGCGCAAGGAAGAATCCAAGGACAAGGAGCACATAGTTATTCCCGAAGAGCAGAAGGATTTCAGAGAGGGCAAGGGCTATGATGAAAAGAGCCATTGCTTTCTTCCTTCCGATCCTGTCGAGTATCATTCCTCCGAAAAGAAGACAGATCAGATTTCCAAGATAGCTCGCGGAGACTATAAAGCCCACCTGCGACATTGAAAAGCCAAATACAGATGTAAAGAGTGGCGTAAAGATGCCGCGAAGGGCATCGCTTGCGCCAAGTATTACCATAAGAGAAGCTGAAACTGCATATAATCCTTTATTTTTCATAATCCAGCGTCCATAGCCTCGATAAGGAATAACATTGCCATTGCCTGACCATATGGCATCGGATGTATTGGAATGTTCCTGTACCAGTCAAG
>CASDRY010000019.1 GCA_949283235.1 uncultured Spirochaetales bacterium
CTGAAATGAAGGATTTCCCATGTTTTGAAGGAGATGATAAATCAAAGGAGAATAATTCCGAGACAGTAGCTGATCCTGAAGAAGCGGAAATCCCTTCGGAAGATAAGCTTCCTGAAGCTGAACCGGAGGAGAAAAACAATCCTGCAGTAGAAGAGAATTCTCCTATTCAGGCTGAGGAGAAAGCAGAGGAGCCGGTTGGCCCTGCAGAGACTGTTGCAGTTCAGCTTGATACTCCTGATGACTCGGATAATGCATCTGTGGATGTGCATACCTCTGAGACAGTTTCTCCTTCATATGAAGAAGTAGAAATCCCTTCTGAAGATGAAAAGCTTTCTGAAGCTGAACCGGAGGAGAAAAACAATCCTGCAGTCGAAGAGGATTCTCCTATCCAGGCAGAAGCGAAAGCAGAAGAGCCTGTTAGCTCTGCAGAGACTGCAGAGGTTCCGCTCGATACTCCCGATATCCCTGATAATGCGTCTGAAACAGTTCCTGCTGAAAGCAACGAGGATAAGTCTGAAGCCGATAACAATAAAGAGACGACTGAGTCTCTGATTGATAAAGGCCTTGTTAAGCCTGTTGAGCTTGCAGGTGGCGGGCGAGTCTTTGTCATGACAGAGGCCCCGGAGGTTGAGGAAGAGATAGAGGAAGAAGAGCCAGAAGAGAACAAAGACATTGAACTTGGAGGGATACTCCGGGAAATCGCAGTGCGCCTGGATTCAGATGGTCCATTCATGTCATTCCTTCTTTCTTCGGATGAAGAGATGCGCAATTACCTTGAGACTGTAATCCGCTCAAGCTGGGATAGACAGAAGAGCGATGGAAAGGACAAGATGTTCTCGATTTTCGACTATTCGATATCTGTGATTATCTCATCAAGTATCGTGAATGATAATCTCAGAAAAGAAGGCCTTCTCAACAATGCAGGTGCTGTCATGTATTCGCGCCATAAGGAAGAGTGGGATGCCCTGATTCTCTCAATCAATGATGATTTCGAGATAGTCGATGCCTACGAAAAGCATATAACTCCCGACAGTTTCAGCGCTTCGAACTGGAAAATCTGCCGTGTAGTTGGGCAGCAGCTCATAGACAGGGGTAGATGATGGACAGATCTTCTCTTCTAAATCGTTTCGAGGAAGCTAAACAAATCGCAAAGCGGGGTGCTGAGTTCCTTCTTTCTCATGAGAGTATGCGTACTGAGATAACCGCTAAGGCCGAGAATGATTTTGTCACATCAGCCGACAAAGAATGCGAACGCCTTATAATATCTTCGATTCTTTCGTTGTTCCCCTCGGATGGTGTTTATGGAGAGGAGAGCGGAAAGCGCGGATCCGATTCGGATGGCCGATGGATAATCGATCCAATCGATGGGACTGTTGATTTCATGGCATCTTTCCCGAATTACACGATATCAATTGCATTCGAGGATGAGGAAGGGCTTTGTTTCGGTGTTGTCATGGTTCCAAGACAGAATGAGCTTTTCTCTGCATTCCGAGGAGAGGGAGCTTTCCTCAATGGAAAGAGAATCTTCACAGATGAGAAGACTGAGACCGGAAAGACTCTTGCAATACTTGTGCCGCCACATCGACATCACGAGCTTTTGCATGGATATATCGAGAGGATGGAGAAGTTCTATTACCTTGTTTCGGATATGAGGTCGCTTGGTTCTGCCGCGATATCCTTATGCTATGTGGCGTGTGGCAGATGCTCGATGTACTATGAGCTTGGGCTCCATATTTATGATATGGCAGCAGGCCTGGTCATACTTAAGGAAGCTGGTGGAAGATATTATCTCGATAAACAATCGGAGGACTGGATAGATATTGCGGCATCCTCAGCCGTTTCTTTCGACAAAATGATGGAGGTCGTGAATGGTTGAAGCCGTTCTTTTCGATTTCGATGGAACTCTCGCAGATTCTTCCGAGGGGATTTTCCATACAGCGCTTTATACAGTCCGTAAGCTTGGGGTTAATAGGGAATATACAGAAGAAGAGCTCCGGCGTTTTGTCGGGCCACCTCTCAGGGAGTGCTTTGTTGTCGCCTTTGGACTGGAGGAGTCGCTTCTGGACGATGCTGTAAGGATTTATCGTGAGGAATATGATAAATCCGGTCGATTCATGATGAAATTGTATCCAGGAATGAAGAAAACCTTGCTTGCTCTCAAATCAATGGGGATGAAGCTTGGAGTTGCATCTTTCAAGTCTGAGAAACTTGTGACCGAGTGCCTAGATTTCCTTGGCATCCTTGATTTGTTTGACAGTGTTCATGGTTCATCCCTTGTTGAGAACAGGACCAAGAGCGATATAATAAATCTGGTTTTATCTGATCTGGGTAGGGCGAAATCATCTGTTCTGATGGTCGGTGATACGATGGCTGATCTGAATGGGGCTGTGGCATCCGGTGTACCATTCCTTGGTGTAACATATGGATTCGGTTTCTCGGAACGCATTGATGGCCATGATTTTGTCTCAAGCCCTGTAGAGATACTATCTTATTGTGAAAAGATAAATGGAGGAAATATGATCGAGAAAATTGAGACAAAGGCAGCGCCAGCTGCAATCGGGCCATATAGCCAGGCAGTTAAAGCAAATGGGATGGTATTCGCTTCGGGGCAGATTCCTATCAATCCTGAAACCGGGGCGATAGTCGAGGGAACTGCTGCAGAGCAGGCAAAGCAGGTTTTCAAGAATGTAAAAGCCGTGCTTGAAGCTGCTGGTACTGATATCACAAAGGTTGTGAAGGCTACTGTATTCCTGAAGGATATGGCGGATTTCGGCTCGGTGAATGAAGTTTACAGTGAAGCATTCAGTCAGGCACCTGTTCTTCCAGCACGTTCAGCAGTTGCTGTAAAGACGCTGCCTAAAGATGTTCAGGTAGAGGTTGAGGTAATAGCACTTGCCTGATCAATATGTTAAAGGAATGGGGCTGTTGCACAAAAAATGAAAGTCCCATGACTTTAATACGCTCCCCTCAAGTAGGACAGAAAAAATGAAAATACTTGAGGGAGTTTTTATATGAGAAAAAACACGATTGGCAAGTTTCTTCCTGCTTATAGTATGAAGAATGCTCGGCATAATCACTAAAGCCAAACTTGCATTTGCTTTTACAAGTAAGATTTAAATTCTCTTACATGACCTGGCTTTAGCCCTCATTTTCCTTTGTTTCTGGGGGGCATCTCCTGTCTATCCTTCTAAACAGCGGTATTATTTCCTTCTGTAGCATTGTCCTCCATGCTGTTTACCCCATCTCTTCCGACAAGGTTGAAGGCAGCTGCAACATAATCAAAACCATCAGGAGAAAGACCTATGGCTACAGGGATGCCGAATATATTCCTTAAGATTAAATTCTCAACTCTCAGAGTTTGCTTTGAATACATTTTCCACAAAGAATTGTAAAGACCACAAATCCGAAAAATCGGCTTAGGAAGGCAATGACTAATTTTTTATAAAGTGATGAGTTAGTTTTTGTGAGAGACGGGGCTCGAACCCCTCTTCACGTATATCGACAGGCCAGCACGTTAACCAGCTTCGCTACTCCCACAAGCATCAAAGCGTTTACCACAAAGGAAAAGTAATTGCAAGGGGGCTGAAATATGTTTCAGAAGAAAGATGCCATGTTGCAATTTCAATTGTCAGCCGAAAAGGTGCAACAAAGACAGGGCTTTTGAAATACTAAGTAACTCTTTCCACCTGTATTTCTATGTTGCAGAGTGTGGCAATATGATTACAGATGAGCGAAACGGTGTTTAAAAATCAGTTGTCAGTCGCTGAAACACCGTTTTTCCAAGATGAAACACCCATTCTCTTATACACCAGCATTTGTGCTGTGTGGCCCCTGTCAGAATATGCTTGAAGCAGGAGGAAATCAGAATGGTTGTTGCATTTTCCGGTGTGCTTGTTGCCTGCTTTTATTGGACTGGTCGCAGTCTTGGCCTCTCTGCCATGCTGTTGTCATAATCCGACGTTGTATTTCAAATAACAGAAAGCCCGTTGCATTGACTGGAAAGATTGTTTAGGCATTTGACCGCCGCTTCGGTCCCCGTCTCCAACACATAAATGCAACTGATTTACCGATAAGTACTTCTGGATTTCAGGTTCTTGTTGATTTTGTAAAAAACTGGTCGTGCATTGATGGTTATCGCCTAGTGATAAGATTCAGTGAACTCAAATAAGGTATTGGGATTTATGTCTTGGACGAGAAACTGTATACAGTCAGTGCTACTGGCAAATTATTATAAAAATCGCTAGTAGAAATAACAGAAATCGTAATATAATGGCAGTAGAGGTGACATATGGAGAAGTACATACAGCGCATCATAGATATTCAGTCAAAACTCAAGAGCAAATCTCTTTTCCTTTTCGGCCCAAGGCAGACGGGGAAAAGCTCTTTGATAGCAAATCAGATTCAGGATGACGTAAAGCTTTCATGGTCACTTCTGAACGCAAGGATACGAAGAAGGTGCCAGGCGGATCCTGGAGTGCTGCGTGATGAGATTGCGACAAGAGGAATCCATGATGGGCTTGTAATCATCGACGAGATCCAGAAGGTTCCTGAGCTCTTGGACGAGGTTCATCTTCTGATTGAGGAGACAGATATCAGATTCCTTCTGACAGGCTCAAGCGCAAGAAGGCTCAAGGAACAGGGAGTGAATCTTCTGGGAGGTCGAGCTGGAAAGATGAACCTCCATCCATTCGTATGGCCGGAAATCAAAGAGCTCAATCCTACTCTGGACAGAATCCTGAAATACGGGATGCTTCCATCCGTATTCTTGTCAGATACTCCTGATGATGTTCTTGATGATTACATCAATGTCTACCTTCAGGACGAGATAGCGGGAGAAGGCCTCGTAAGACAGCTTCCTAAGTTCGAACGTTTTCTTGAAGTAGCAGCCCTTACCAACGCCGAGGAGATCAACTACTCCAACATTGCAAGTGATGTGATGATGAGCAGAGGATCCATAACCGAATGGTACGGCATTCTATATGACACCATGATAGGCTTTGCAGTCCCTCCATATACGAAGACGAAGAAGAGAAAGGCCGTAGAGACCGAACGCTTCTACTACTTCGATGTAGGCCTTGTCCGCTTTCTTCTCGGTCTTAGGGATATTGTCGATACACAGACTGAATACGGAAAGCTATTTGAGACATACATTGCTGAGGAGCTATCAGCATACCTCGATTATAACAAGCGTAAAGAGAAACTGTCGTACTGGAGAACCCGTCAGTCATCATTCGAAGTGGACTTCGTAATCGGTGATGATGTTGCCATTGAGACCAAGACGACGAAGCTTGTGAATGAGAATAAGGATCTCCGGGGACTTAGGGCATTGCAGGAAGAAGGGATATTCAAGAAGTACATCGTAGTCTCCAGGGACAGCATCTCCAGGACAACGGAGGATGGAATCACATTACTTCCCTGGAACCTCTTCCTTGACTGGCTCTGGGATGGAAAGATCATTTAATCATCAGATATAAAGGTAAACATGGCTGAATCCTGACTATGCACACCGACTTCGTGATGCAAAACACGGAGGCTGCGTTGCAATAGTCGGAAAGAGCACCTGTTTCATCTTGTCCTACCGTCTTCAATGTCTGTTTATCTATGGATGTAAAGGGATAACGATTTATTGAAATCCTTATCTCAATAAAGATGGAGGAACTCATGATTACCATATCGATAGCCAATCAGAAAGGTGGTGTCGGCAAGACGACAACAGCAATCGCCCTTTCTACCGCATTCACGAGGCGTGGAAAGAAAGTCCTGGTCGTTGATACAGACCCCCAGGGAAATCTTACGGCAGCACTTGGTGTCTGTCATGATGACGTTCCAGGACTTCTTGAGCTGATGACAAGTGATATGAGTATCGGGGATGTCAGGATAAGTACATATGCGGGCGATCTCATTCCATGCTCCATACTCTTTGCAGATGCGGACAGGAGGCTGACTCAGCCATATGCATTCGGAATTCTGGCCTCGAAGCTTGAGCCATATCAGGATGAATATGACCTTTGCATAATAGATGCGCCGCCATCCCTTGGAATACTGTCTCTCAACGGCTTCAATGCTTCAGACTATGTGATTGTACCAGTAAACGCCTCCGCATTCTCATTGCAGGGGCTGTCTTCCCTTTTTGAAATCATCAGCGTTGTGAATACGAAAGGAAAGCATGAGATAGACATACTTGGAATTCTTCTTACCAGATTCAATCCCAGGACACGTCTTGGCAATGAAGTCCTTGAATCGCTCAATGGTATTGCATTTGAAATGAAAACATCCGTATTCGGTGTGAAAATAAGACAATCAATAAAAATGGAAGTAGCCCAAGCAAAGCGTATCGATCCTTTTCTGGATGAGGTGAAGTCCAAAGCCAGCGATGACTACATTGTTCTTGCAGACGAGGTGATAGAGCGAATCAGGCTCAATGAATAAAGACTTAAATAAACGAGTAGATACATACATCAATAAATCCATAAGTAAAGGAGCAAATAAATATGAGCAGAGAAAAAGGAAGTTTTCTTGATGCCTTCTACAATACACCATCCAATCATAAGGACAAGAACGAAGTGAAGCAGAAGACAAAGGTCGTCACATATTCCCTTAAAGAAGACAACGTGAAATACGTTGAGTTGAGATCAACTCACTTCGGATCAAAGTCCGGCTTCCTCAATCACCTTATTGAAGAAGATATGAAACAGCATCCTGATATCGTTGAGATGACCGCAGCATTGAGTTCAATGAAGGAGTGATTGTCGTATTATTACAACTTTAATTTGACAAAATAACTCGAAGGAGATTATCTTTCTTATGGAGGTTATCAATGGCAA
>CASDRY010000020.1 GCA_949283235.1 uncultured Spirochaetales bacterium
ATGCTTCACTATAACTTCCCTCCATACTCCGTAGGTGAGACCGGTCGTCTTACAACAGGAAGAAGGGAAATCGGGCATGGGCACCTTGCTCAGAGAGCTCTTGAAGCTGTTATCCCCAAGAAGGAAGTCTTCCCATATACAATCCGTGTAGTATCCGAGATCATGGAATCGAATGGTTCTTCCTCTATGGCATCGGTTTGCGGTGGCTGTCTTTCCCTCATGGATGCTGGTGTTCCTATCAAGAAGCCTGTTGCAGGTATTGCTATGGGTCTTATCACAGAGGGTGCTGATTACTCCCGCTATGTAATTCTTTCAGATATCCTCGGAGAGGAAGATCACCTTGGTGATATGGACTTCAAGGTAGCTGGTACAAAGGATGGTATTACAGCATTCCAGATGGATATCAAGATTGCTGGCGTTACCCCTGAGATCATGAGAAAAGCCCTCAACCAGGCTAAGGAAGGAAGACTCCACATCCTTTCAATCATGCTTGAGACTCTTCCGGCTCCTAGGGCTGAGATTTCCGAGTATGCTCCGAAGATTCTTTCTCTCAAGGTACCTGAGGATAAGATCGGTGCTGTTATCGGAACAGGTGGAAAGACTATCAAGTCAATTGCCGCACAGTCTGGAGCTGAGATCAATATCGATGATGATGGAACAGTAATGATCTATGGTCGCAACAACGCTTCTGCACAGGAGGCTAAGCGCCTTGTTCTCTCCATCATCGAGGAGCCAGAGGTTGGCAAGATCTATAACGGAACTGTAAAGAGAATTGTAGATTTCGGTGCATTCATCGAGATTCTTCCAGGAAAGGAAGGACTCTGCCATATCTCCAAGCTTGCACGCACAAGAGTTAAGAATGTCTCTGATGTTCTTTCTGTTGGTCAGCAGGTTGATGTCAAGCTTATTGAAATCGACAGAATGGGTCGTCTGAATCTCTCCTACATCGATGCTCAGCCAGATGCAGAGAAGGACGAGAAGAAGGAAAAGAACGACTGATGATCCGGGTAAAGGCGGAGAAGGGGGCTGTCATGCCTCGTTATGCTACGAAGGGAGCTGCCGGTGCTGATGTATCGGCTCTCCTTTCATCTCCGATAACTCTCCGTCCCGGTGAGTATAAAGCAATTCCTACCGGCCTCTATATGGAGATTCCGGAAGGATATGAAGTGCAGGTCCGGCCTCGTTCCGGGCTTGCTCTCAAACATGGAATAACTGTTCTCAATGCTCCGGGTACTATTGACTCGGATTACAGGGGAGAGGTGTGTGTGATTCTCATCAACCACTCCCAGAAGCCATTTGTCATAGAAAATGGCGATAGAATAGCGCAGCTAGTTACTGCAAAGACATCACGCCTTGAATTTACAGAGGTGGATGACCTCTCCGCAACTGAAAGAGGAGAGGGAGGATTCGGATCTACAGGTGTCTGAAAGACCAACCAGGGGAAGATTTACCCTTCTATACAGATTCATTCTCAGAGAGTTTGCACAGAATTTCGCTGTTGCATTCTCCTTTTTTTTCTGCATATTCTTCATTAATTCGATTCTTCTGCTTGTGCAGAGAATCCTTTTAAGAAATATAGATATGATGACGATGCTGGAGATGGTAGTGCTCTCCATGCCTCAGTTCTTGATTTACACCTTTCCTTTCGCGTCTCTCGCGGCATCATCGATGGTACTTGGAGATCTTGGTTCCTCCAATGAGCTTCTAGCGATCCGCAGCTCCGGTATTGCTTCTGGAAGGGTATATAGACCTCTTATCGCTGCTTCAATTGTGCTTTCATTCGTGACATTCTTCTTTGCAGATGCAGTTCTTCCATGGTCTTCTGTTGTGTATGAGGAAAGGCTTTCTTTGTTAATGCAGGAAGTACCGACTTTCGAGATCGAATCAAATACAGTGAATACAGTCGGAAATATTGTCCTTTCAAACGGAGAGACGGATGGGAATATAATCCATGATATTGTCCTCTTGTCAAACGATGAGGAGACAGGGGAGAGCAGGACCGTGATCTCCGAAAGAGGTACTTTGGAGCTTATCGATAGCTGGAACTATATCTACTCCCTTGAACTCGATAACCCACGCATACTCATCTCGGATAGCGATGATATCGAATCATATGGGCTTTCGACTGCTGACTCTGCGACATTCTTCCTTGACTTCTCTGAACAGATTCCATCTCTTACAAGTTCTGCTCCTGTGAATCTCTCCTCGCGTGACCTCATTGCAGGAATAAGGGAACGGGATGAAGGTGAGAAGGAAGATATGCTCAGGTGGCATCAGGACAGGGAAGATGCAAGACTTGTTTTTGCGGAGACTCTCAAGAATGCTTCAAGAGGAGATGCTAGCAGCGACGAGATAATCCTTTCCGCAGCAAGTGCGTCAGAGACTATAAACTCAAGGGGATCAAATCCTCCCAGAAACTTCTATTCCCAGTATTTCAAGGCTGAGCTTGCTAAGAAATTCGTTCTATCTGCAGCTTGTTTCTGCCTGACACTCATTACGCTTCCGCTTTCGATGTTCAGGGTAAAGCATGGTAAGCTTACTGGGTTTGCCATCTCCTTGCTTATAGCGGTAGCATACTGGTACATGCTCTTCGGTGTTCAGCTTGAGATCTTCAATATCTCCTCATCTCCTTATCTGCTGATAGCTCTTCCAGATCTGGCTATACTGCTTATTGCGGTATTGCTTATACTTCGTTTCAGGAAGGCAAGATGAAGATTCTCACTCGTTATACAATCACATCAATACTGAAGATCGCTATCGTGACAATCCTTCTCTTTGCACTCATCCTTGCCGCTGTAGAGCTTTTCTCGAAGATGGATCAGATAATGCATGGAGGTGTCGATGGTTCGAGGCTCATTGAATACATCATACTTTCCCTTCCTGAGTACCTGATGATGGTTGCCTCCATCTCCTTTCTATTCGCTGTTACTTATTTCCTTTCAACGCTGACTGCCAATAATGAGATGATACCGATCCTGAATGCTGGTGTAAGTCCTGTCCGTATCAGGATGCCGATAATAGTTCTGGCAATAGTCCTTACATTTCTCGGGTCTCTCTTCCAGGAGCATACAGTCATAGCCGCAGCCAACAGACATGATGAGCTGGAGACTGAGCTTTTTGGTGCAAGCTCTACGCGTGATAGCAGGAATATAGTCCTTACAGATGAGGATGGTTTTCTCATCTACACTCAGCGTTTCAGTGAATCCACAGGAGAGATCTATAATCCGGTTCTTGTCAGAACCCATGATGATATCATAGAGGAGAGGGTAGAAGCTGACAGGGCCCGCTATGATGAGGCGAAGGGCTGGTGGATATTCGAGAATGCCAGGATCTACAGGATAGATGGAAGGGATGTCAAAACTGAGATTGCAGCAGAGTTTGAGGAACCTCTTTTCGATCCTGAGCCAAGGCTTTTCAGAAGCCAGAATACAGATATAGAAACTATGGACAGGGAAACTGCGACGGAGTATCTTGCCCGTCTCTGGGATTCAAACCGCACATCATGGCAGGGAATGGCTACAGATTATTACAGACGAGTCTGTTCCCCGCTTGCAATACTTGTCCTGATGTTCATCTCTGTCTCGATGAATTATAACTTCAAGAAGAACGTGCTGCTCTTCTCTGTTATCCAGTCGCTTGCAATAGCTGTTATCTATTATGTTGCTGATATGGTATTCTCAATTATGGGGCATCAGGGAGCTGTGCAGCCGTATATGACTGTGCTCGCGCCATTTGTCCTTACCATACTGCTTTCACTTGTAATCTCTCTTTTAGGAAGGAAGGTATGAGCATCATCAGAATACTCAAGAAAGATAAGGATACCGAGGCTCGTCTTGGTATTCTCTCTCTCCCTCATGGGGATGTGGAAACCCCAGCTTTCATGCCTGTAGGCACGAATGGAACTGTAAAGGGGATATATCATGATAAAGTTGCTGAGATAGGGTACAAGATTATCCTTGGAAATACTTATCATCTCTATCTTCGCCCTGGAACAGATGTCCTTAAGGACTATGGTGGACTTCATAATTTCTCACATTGGAGCAGCAACATCCTCACTGATTCGGGCGGATTTCAGGTATTCTCCCTTTCTGGACTGAGGAAGATAAAGGAGAATGGAGTCACATTCCAAAGTCATATAGATGGTTCAAGACATATCTTCACCCCTGAGAAGGTTGTAGATATACAGAGCATTATCGGTTCTGATATCGCGATGATGCTTGATGTATGTACACCTCCTGGGATTGACCATAAAGCAGCTGCAGAGGCGTGGAATATAACAAAAATCTGGGCTGAGCGTGCGCTGAAGGAGAAGGAGAGATTAGGGGAGTCTTTCCCTGGCAATCTATTTGGAATCGTTCAGGGCAATTTCTATGAGGATCTCAGAAAGGATAGTGCGGAGACTATCTCCGGCATGGATTTCCCTGGGGTGGCTATCGGAGGACTATCAGTTGGGGAGGAGAAGAGTGCCTTCTGTGATTTCCTTGCTTATACAGCTGGTTATGTGACAAAGGATAAACCAAGATACGTCATGGGTATAGGAAGCCCTGACTATATCCTTGAAGCTGTTGAGAATGGAATTGATCTATTTGACTGTGTTCTTGCAACAAGAATGGCACGTAATGGAGGCCTTTTCACAGATGATGGAGTCATAGCCCTCAAGAAGGCTGTCAATCGTTTCGATCATGGTCCGATTCAGGAAGGCTGTCAGTGTACATGCTGCCGTGAGTATTCCAGAGGCTATATGCACCATCTCATCAAATGCAACGAGATGCTTGGTGGAATGCTTGCAACCGAGCATAATCTGCAATACCTCTATGACCTGATGATTAGAATCAGAAAGGCAATTGCAGAAGATAGATTCAAGGAATTCAAGAGGGATTATCTTGATAGATTCTACAGAGGCAAGAATGGTAAACAGGGATGATGTCATTGCTCTTTTGGAGAGCAAGGGGATTGAATATAAGAGTGAAAAGCATAAAGCAGTCTTCTCTATAGAGGAGATGGAAACTGTTTGTGTCCCTGATTCTGAGAGAATAGCTAAGAACCTCTTTCTCCGTGATGATAAGAAAAGAGCTTATTATCTTGTAAGCATCAGGAATGATAGAACCTGTGATCTGAAAGCTCTGAGAAATATGATTGGTTCAAGACCCCTCTCATTTGCATCTGTTTCTGATCTTGAGAGTATCCTAGGGCTTGGAAAAGGGGAGGTGACTCCTTTCGGCCTTTTGAATGATGAGGAGCACAAGACGAAGTTCATACTTGATTCATTCTTCTCCGAGGGGGTAATCGGAATACATCCCAATGATAATGCTGAGACTGTCTTTCTGAATTCCTCCTCTCTCATCTCAATACTTTCGGATCGTGGAACAGAGTGTATTGTCCTGAATTTTGAGAAATGATGAATAGAGAACATATGAAGTCTTCTTTATGAAAACTTTAAAAAAGGGGGATTCTCAAAACGCCTCGATGTGTCTAGGATAAAAGAAACGGATACAAAACGAATCCGCTCCTCCGAAGAGCGCAGCCTCCTGTTATGGGAGGTTTCGTTTTGCCCCGAGGGGAAGTTCATATGCAAGCTTCTTGTCCCCCTCGAAAAGAACATATCCTGTGAATTCAAAACCAACTTTCGGAAGAAGGTGAAGCATTATCGGGTTCCTTCTGTCTGTATCGATTCTTATAGCCCCAGCTCCTTTCTCTTCTGCAAGTATTTTGATGTTGGCAATAAGCGACTGGAAAAGGCCTTTTCCACGTGTGTTATTGGAAAAGGCTATGCGGTGAAGAGCTAGATATTTTCCATCTGTAAGCCATTCCCCCTCGATATCATCATAGGAGGGATCGTAATCAACGATGGCGAGGTAGCCAGCTATCTCATCTGTTATCATGAAGTAACCGATACCTTCCTCGATATCTTTCTCAATCAGAGAGAGGGAAGGATAGCCATCACCCCACTGGGCGTTTCCATATGAAAGCTGGAACGCCCTGGCCTCATCTATGATGCTCATTGCAATATGTTCTTCACCTTTGACTGCTTTCCTTAGTTCCATAGAGGTATAATATTACAGTAACTCAAGCTTTTCACCTGTTGCATGGCACATTGGGCAGATAGCTTCTTCTCCTTCATCAACTTCAAATTCAGTAAAGCATACAGAACACCTGTATTTTCCTTCTGCAGAAGCTCTGTCATTGCATTTGATTCTTGAGAGAATCTCAGCAGCAGCAACGGAAGGGAATGCAGAGGAGGGAGGATTATCGTGGAGGGACTTCACAAGGTCTAAGGAGTTAGAACTCTGCGGAAGCATATAACCGCCTTCTCTCATGAGATCTTCCGCAACAAGGCGGGATGAACGAGCTACAGCTTTCATCAGCTTTCTAAGGTTATCATCATCTGTATGCGCAGTGATATCACGGGCAATTCTTTCTTCCTTTGCCTTGTTTTCTGCAAGCTTCTGTATTGCTTTTGTTACTCTCTCAGTCTTCTTCTGCTGTGGTGGATAATCCACAATAGCCATGCTTATTGATTTTGAAGGGCATGCATCGGCACAGACTCCGCAGCCAGTGCACTTCTCTGTATCGATAACGCTGTTTTCTGTATCTGTAGCTCCATATGGACAGACATATAAGCAAAGACAATCCTTTGTGCAGAGCCTGAGGTTTCTTACAGCAATTCTTTTCATCTCGTGCCTCCTTCAATCCTCTCGAATTTCCAGTCAGGGACTTTACAGACTGGACAGATTGATGGGGGAGCATCGCCAATATAAACAAAGCCACAGATACTGCATACCCATACCTCTGTGTTATCAAGGAAAGCACCTCCTTCTCTGAGGTATCTTGAAACAAGCGCATTGACTATCTTCGTGACCTTCTCTCCCCAGGTTTTAACACGGAGAGCTCCTCTGTCTTTTGCAGATGTTGCTGTCTCTTCTAGAACCGGATAGAACTCTGTAAGATCCTGAGATATTAAAGATTGGATAGCTTCAGCAGATGAATCCGGAAGGGAAGGAGATGAAGCTGTGAAATACTCTGCGATTTCAGAGAAGAGTTCAGATTCTTTTTCCTTATATTGCTTCTCAGCACCCCTTGCGAGATTTGAGAAGATAGCAGCAAGTACACCAGGTGATAGCTTCTCCATATCCTCATCAGAGTGGATTATCGTCTCAGGTTTCTTTACTTCTTCCTTGATAGCTTCCGCTTCGAAAAGAGCTTTCGGGGCTTTGCACATTGGACATGTCCAATCATCAGGAATCTCTGAGAATGGAATACCTTCAGCATCTTCATCATAAACATAGCCGCATACTGAACAGATGTATTTCATATCCCTCCTTCAAGAACCAATAAATTCACGATTCTTTTCTTCTATTGCTCTCTTACTGGAAATTATTCCATAGGAATATGAAATGAGAAAGGAAAAATTAAGGCTGCCCCGAAAGCAGCCTGCTTGGTATGTAGCAATAAATTAGAATTCAACAGTTTCTACTGAGATTATTTTGAAGTCATACTGACGTTCATTGATCTCGAACTTCACTTCATCTCCAGCTTTGTGATTTACAAGGTGCTGGCCAAGCGGAGCATTGAAATCAATGATTCCCTTCTCTGGTTCAGATTCCCATCTGCCCATGAAGGTATAAGTAACAGTACCTCCACCGATTCTATCCTCAAGCTGTACTCTAGTTCCGAATCCGATAAGACCTGGAAGCACATCGGATGGTGTCATGACACGTACAGTTGAGAGATCGTTATTGAGCTCTCCGATTCTTCTCTCAAGTTCTCTCTTGTGCTCCTTAGCGTACTGGTACTCACTGTTCTCTCTGAGGTCTCCAAGTTCGCGAGCGAAATTGATTTCCTTGAGAATCTCAGGCATCTGCACTGTGTTGATATCCTTAAGCTCTTCCTTCTTCTTGTCATAGCTTCTCTGTGTACAAAGGAATCCAGATACAACTTTAGGAGCTGACGGCTTTGGAGCTTCCTTCTTGACTTCATTGAAATCATAGTCTGGGAATCTCTTGAGTATGAGCTCTCTAAACTTTGCCTTCTCCTCTGTCTCCAACCCTTCATTGTAAAGGATGAGAGGGCGCATCTCGTCAATATCATCGCGCGTTGCAGAGTCAATGAATCTTGCGATAGCCCTGTCTTCGACAAGGTTCTTCCTGAGACTCTTTATATTCTTCTTTGTCTCTGCAGTGCTCTGCATCTTCGTGATATGAGAGAGAGCAAGAAGTTTCGTGCGGAAGATCTGCTCCTTGTTAACACCTGCCTTCTCCATATCCTGCGGTGTGAGATTAGCTTCACATGAGAAGAAGATAAAGGAAGGTATCGAATCCCTGAAGGACTCAATGGATCTTCTGATCAGAGCATAGTAATCTGCACCTTTATTAAGCCTTCTAAGCTTTGAAGGAATATAGGAGCTGATGTAGATAGGGAAGAGCGCTGTCAGAGTTGAAGCTGCTGCACTCTTATCTGCATCGATGATGTGATCTACGAATTCCTTCTTCAGAACAGTGCTGTCGATTGCTGCAAAGACATCCTTTTTCTCTCCGTCATCGAGTGAGAGATAGAGAGAATCAAAGGATACATCAAAGGAGACAGGCACTTCCTTTTCTGAGAGATAATCAAGAAGGAGGACAGAAGCGATGCGCTCTGAAATAGGGTTCTTCTCAGCAGCAAGATAATCTTGGAAATAGGAAACCATCTCCATGAAAGCATCCGATGTCTTCTCGATCTTGGAGTTGGAGAGAGCGGTGAGAATGGCTTCTACTTTTCCATAGAAGCTTGTCTCATTTCTGAATACATATAGCTGCTTCTCCTCAGGTGTGGATGGATAAGCTGTAAGCTGATAGGTATCTGTAGCACCAGGAATGATTCTTATATAGCTGTTTTCCCTGAGCTCTGTCTTGATACCATCTGTTATGTTTTTCCACTCGCTATCGGTGAGAATTGAAGGAACAACATCTGCCTTCATCTCCTTCATTGTCTCCTTGTTGTCCTGCGCAGAATAAAGGAGTGTCCTGACAAGCCATGCGATTCCACCTTCTCCGAGTATCTTTGCTTTGATCTTTGGAGCAGGAACGCCTTTCTTGATAGCTCTTATATTCTGCTTTGAAAGCGGTGTGAGAGCATCGAATGCGCTGTCGAGCCTGATTTCCTGGGTATCAGTTGCGCTATAACGGACTGTAACCATTCTGTCAGCTACCTTTATGATAAGACCTACACGCCTTGTAGCTTTCTGAAGAACGTATGTGTTTGCAGAGAATGCGATATCGCGCTCAAACTCGTCAAGCACTTTGACAGGATCCTTTCCCTGTGCTGTGACATTGTGATGCTTTATGCACTCCTGAAGACGCTGAGAGTCCTTATACTTGAGCTTCAGCGATTCAAGAAGAGTCTTCCTTGTCTCCTGATCATCTGGAGAGATCGTAAGAATGCGGCGTGAAATCTCGATTGTATTCTCGATATTCCTCCTATACTCGGAAGATGTCTCGGCATAGCTATCTCTATCCTTCAGCATTGCTTCAAGAAGCATTCTATAAAGCTCCAATGCAAGCTGTGGATTCTTCTCAGCTTCCTTGTCGATGAAAGATGAGTAGAATGGGTAACCGCTTCTTCCATTTGAAAGAAGTTTCTGGAAGATTTCCTTGATCTTCGCTTCATCATCGGTTTTCTGCAGACGGAGAATAGCTCTCTGGTAGTAATTCATCGCTTTCTGCTTATCACCGATTTCATCAAAATGATCTGCGACGATGATTATTATTTCCTTGTCAGAGCTATCTGAACGGACAAGACGCTCATAGTAATCCCACTTCTTATCTTCTTCACCCTGGAGATCAGCAACATCTCCGAGCACACGAAGAGCCTTGGATGATTCTCCTGCTGAGAGGATAAGGGAGCCTACATACTTGACCATATCCCAGTTGCCAGCCTCATAGAAAGAGAGGAGGATGTTGTTAAGCCTCATGCTGTATTCGTGAGGACGAAGCATAAGGCTGATTCTTCCAGCGACATAGCTGAGAGCAATCGAATCCTCATTATTCTCAAGTTCCGCCTTTGCCTCATCGCGGAGATCGATAAGCTTCTCTTCGTCTCCGATAGCTGCAAGTTCTCTGTCTATATTCTCGAAAGCTGCTGTCTTGTAAAGCGCGGCAGGGTTCTTTCCTAGATTCTTCTCCTCATTGATAAGCTGTTTGAAATCTATCATTACTTGCTCCTTCTGAATCAGAGTCCAGACTGTAAAATAAAAGCCGGGCAGGAGTATCCCTGCTCGGAACTACTTTGAATATACCATAGCTTGAAGAATTTGGCAAATTATATATTTACAGCTTGATGCAGAGAATCAGGAAAAATAATGACTATTGTGCTATACTCCGAACCATGAAACAGCGAAGCCTGATGTTCTCACCATCTTTACTAGGAAGTGACTTCTCCAGAGCCGGGGAAGAGCTTGAAGCAATTGCTGCTGCGGGAGCTGATTATGCTCATTTCGATGTTATGGACGGCAATTTCGTTCCAGAGATTACATTCGGAGCGAAATTCATAGAGGATCTAAGGCCTCTTTCCGACCTCGTCTTTGATGTTCATCTCATGATTGAGAACCCTGAAAAGCATATTGATCGTTTTATAAAAGCAGGTGCAGATATGCTTACAGTACATGCGGAATCGACTCGGCATCTCTGGAGAGTGCTGCAGATGATCAAGGAAAGCGGAAAGGATGCCGGTGTTGCAATCAATCCTGCAACTCCTGTCTCATTTATTGAGCCTGTGCTTCCTATTGTTGACAGTGTCCTTGTCATGACAGTAAATCCCGGTTGGGGTGGACAGCGTTTCATCAGGGAGACTGTTGATAAGATTGCTGAGCTTGATTCAAGAAGGGCAGAGGGCGGATTCTCTTATATCATCGGAGCAGATGGCGGAGTTGGCAGAAAGAACATCAAGGAGCTCTATGATAGCGGTATGAACCTCGCTATTATGGGTACGGCTTTCTTCAATGAGGATGATAAGAGTTCATTCCTTCATGAACTGGAGGAGATTGTAGAAGCATGAAGGCTGTTATACAGAGAGTTCTGAATGCTTCATGTACAGTTGATGGGGCAGTAACAGGGAAGATTGATTCCGGACTTCTTATATATTTCGGAGTTGATAAAGGTGATGATGAGTCGATGATTCCCCGTTTCATAGACAAGATTCTCAAGCTGAGATGCTTTGAGGATGAGAAGGGGAAGATGAATCTCTCTGTTGTCGATATAAATGGCGGGATTCTTATAATCAGCCAGTTCACTCTTTCTTCTGATATCTATCATGGAAACAGACCATCTTTTGATGCGGCAGAAAGCCCTGAAAGGGCCAATGAGCTGTATGAGAAAGCTGTTGAGTATATCAAAGCGAAAGGTATTGAAAATGGTACAGGAATATTCGGTGCGCACATGGAAATCAGCTATATTAATGATGGTCCTGTGACATTTGTGCTGGATTCTGAGAAATTTTTCAGGAAAAGCTGACCAAAATCGGGGAATCCTGCGTATCTATTATTGGAGGTAAAATTATGGCCAAGATATCTGAAGCAGATAATAAAGGGAAAAAAGAAGCACTTGAAGCGGCAAGACTGCAGATAGATAAGCAGTTTGGAAAGGGTTCTCTGATGAAGCTTGGAGATAATAAGGAGACTCTCGATGTCGAGGTCATTCCTTCTGGATCCATTCTCCTGGATGAGGCTCTTGGAGTTGGTGGTTATCCTAAGGGAAGGATCATTGAAATCTATGGACCTGAATCCTCTGGAAAGACAACTCTTGCGCTTCATGCAATAGCAGAAAGCCAGAAGCTTGGAGGTATTGCAGCTTTCATCGATGCAGAGCATGCACTGGACCCCGGTTACGCAAGGGCGCTTGGAGTCAATATAGATGAGCTGTGGATTTCCCAGCCAGACAATGGAGAACAGGCTTTAGAGATCACAGAGTCCCTTGTCCGTTCCGGAGCTGTTGATATCATAGTTGTTGATTCTGTTGCAGCTCTTACCCCTCAGGCTGAAATCGAAGGAGATATGGGGGACAGCCATGTAGGTCTTCAGGCAAGGCTTATGAGCCAGGCGCTGAGAAAGCTCACTGGAATCCTCTCCAAAAGCAACACGACCATAATATTCATCAACCAGATAAGAATGAAAATCGGAGTTATGTTCGGCAATCCTGAGACGACAACAGGAGGCAATGCGCTTAAGTTCTATGCTTCTGTGAGAATGGATGTCAGGAGAATTGAATCAATTGGCAAGAACTCGGATGAGGTGACAGGAAACAGGGTCAGGGTGAAGATCGTGAAGAATAAGGTTGCACCTCCTTTCAGAAAGTGTGAGCTTGATCTCATGTTCGGAACAGGTATTTCCTATACAGGATCTCTGCTTGATGCCGCTCTCAAATACAATCTTATAGAGAAATCCGGAGCTTGGTATTCCTATAACGGAGAGAAGATCGGACAGGGTAGGGATAAGACGCTTGAGTATATAGGGCAGAACAAGGACTTTGCCGCAGAGCTTGATGCAAAGCTCCGTGAGATTATGTTCCCGAAGCATGAAGAGAAGGAAGAAGCTGAAAAGACTGAGGATTGAGCAATTGATACTGGGTAGGTATAATCGCCACTGATGAGCGAAGAACGCGACAGAATTCTCGAACATGAAAACAAGCATGAGTATCATGTAGAGGGCTTTGATGGCCCTCTTGATCTTCTGCTGTTTCTCATAAAGAAGAATGAACTTAACATCTATAATATTGATATCTCGCTCATCACGGGCGAGTTCCTCTCATATCTGGAAGAGCATGGTGCGGAGCTTACCGAGCTTTCAGATTTTTATGAGATGGCTGCTGAGCTTCTTTATATAAAGAGCAGGATGCTTCTTCCTATCGAGACGGAAGGAGATGATGATGACTTTGAGGATCCAAGGCAGGATCTTGTTGATAGGCTCATTGAATACCAGAAATATAAGAAGTACACAGAGCTTCTTATAGATGGAAGGAATTCTGATACATTCAAGATAGAGAGAAATGAGAACTACTTCCTGATACCTTTCGAGGGCAAGGATCTTTTCAGGGGGGTTACCCTTGATATGCTCATGAAGACATTTGCGGAGCTTATCACGAAGGCAACGCCTTCCTCTAAGATCTTCAACCTCTATGAGGAGGTTTCGCTTGATGAGAA
This sequence comes from uncultured Spirochaetales bacterium, assembly GCA_949283235.1. GTDB lineage: Bacteria > Spirochaetota > Spirochaetia > Sphaerochaetales > Sphaerochaetaceae > Ornithospirochaeta. Next base: position 13,171 of record CASDRY010000020.1, read on the forward strand.
GAAGGCGCTTCTCCTGGAGCTTCTTGAAACGAAGGAGAAATTCACGCTGGATGCGCTTATTGTTCATCTAGATGATAGAATGCATATAATCTGCTCCTTCATGGCTATTCTTGAAGCGGCACGCAATCAGCTGATCATCCTCTACCAGCCTGAGGAGTACGGTACCATATACATAATGAAGCGTCCTCAGGACTGGAATCCTGAACTTGCAGATGAGTATGATCAGGAGTATGACGAGATGGTCGAGGAGCATCTTGAGGATCCTTCTGACTTCTCCATTCTGACAAAGGAAGCTGAAGAGAAGCTGAGGGCAGAGGAAGCTGAGGAAAAGAAAGAGGAAGTCGAGTTCATCGGAGATGAAGAGGAGATAGATCTTCTCGAGGACGAAATAGTGGAGGATGAGGACAATGAAGACGATGCTCAGTGATGAGGCAAGGCTTTGTGAAGTTGTGCTTTTTATAGAGAACAGGCCTCTGTCATTGGATAAAATCACTGAACTGACTGGAATCAAGCCGGATCTTGTAGAGGATGCGCTTCAGGAACTCCGCGATGATTATAGTGATAGGGGAAGCGGTCTGATGCTCACACAGGATGAGGATCTTTATTCATTTGCACCATCTCCAGATCTTTATCCGCAGCTCAGGCAGAATTATGGCAGGAGAGTCGATAAAAGGCTTTCAAGGGCTGCTCTTGAAACGCTTGCGATTGTCGCATATAAGCAACCAGTAACGAGAAGAGAGATAAAGGATATAAGGGGTGTCGATTCCGATTCTATTGTAAAGCTTTTAAGGGAAAAGGATTATATCAAAGTTGTAGGAAGAAGCCGTGAGCAGGGGCATCCTTGTCTTTACAGCACTACAAGGAAATTCCTTTTTGAGTTCAAGCTTACATCAATAGCGGATCTGCCAAAGCTATCTGAAGTGGATAGGATGAGATTCGAAAGAGAGGATGAGGAGAGCCATGATCTTCTCTCAGATGAGGAAGAAGAGGATTTCACACCTCCTAGACGTGAAGTTGAGACAGGAAGAATCGAAAGCATAGATCTCTCCGGAGATGATATTCCTGAACGCAGATCAAGAAAGAAGAAAGCGGAAGCTGAAGTGAAAGAGGAAGCAGAGGAGAAAGAAGATGAAGGAAATCAGAGCGAGAGTGAGTGATATTGCACAGTTCCCTATGAGACTGCAAGCTTATATGGCTAAATGCGGCGTGGGTTCCAGGCGTGGCTGCGAGGAACTTATCAGGGAAGGCAGGGTTATGGTAAATAACCAGATTGTCAGGGAAATGGGTGTCAAGGTAAACGAGGATGATATCGTTCAGGTCGATACTGAGACAATAGAGCTAGCGGATAGGCTCTACTACATAGCACTCAATAAGCCTCGCGGATATGTCTGCACAAACTATGATCCGAATGAGGATAAATATGCCCGCGATCTGATTGATATCAAAGAGAACCAGATGCTTTTCAATGTCGGACGACTCGATAAAGATTCAAATGGTTTGATCATCTTCACAAATGATGGGGATTTCGCAAACAAGATGATGCATCCGAAGTATCAGGTTGAGAAGGAATACATCGTCAAACTTGATAAACCCATAGTAATTGATGATCTTTCCAGAGCTCTGGATGGTATCTACATCGATCTTCCACGCCCTTACAGAATCAAAAGATACGATCTTATTCCACGAACAAAGGAATTTGTACGAATAACTCTCATAGAAGGAAAGAACAGGGAGATAAGGAAGATATTCTCATACCTTGGCTATGAGGTTAAGTCTCTTACAAGAATTCGTGTTGGCTGTGTTGAGCTTGAGGATCTCAAGCCAGGGGAGTGGAGGAATCTTACAAGGGAGGAAGTTTCTGGTCTTCTTTCCGGCAAGGATAACAGCAGAACTCCTAGAAGGAGGGAGAGAAGAGATGGTAATCGCGATTGATGGTCCTGCTGGCTCTGGAAAAAGCACGATAGCAAGAATGGTTGCCTCCAAACTCGGTTACTACTTCCTCAACACTGGTTCCTTTTACAGGGCATATACTCTTTCAGCTCTGGACAGGGGCATTGATCCTCTTGATAGAGACAAGGTGCTAGCTAATTCGGAGAAGATAAAGATAACAGTCGAGAATGGTAATATCTGCATAGATGGATTGGAGAGCGAGAAAAGGCTTCACACACCCGAAGTGGATGCCTATTGCTCCCAGGTGTCTTCTGACCCAAGGATAAGAGAGCTTGTCAACAAAGCTGTAAGAAAGCTTGCTTCCGGGATGAACATAGTCACAGAAGGCAGGGACACAACTACAGTAATCTTCCCTAATGCTGAATATAAGTTCTATTTCGATGCTTCTCCGGAGATCAGGGCAAAGCGGAGAGCGGAGGAGCAGGAGGGTTCTGATTATAATCAGATTCTGGAAGCAATCAGGGAGAGGGACAGAATGGACAAAGAGAAGGAAACAGGGGCGCTTAAGATAGCTCCAGACGCTATTTATCTAGACACCTCTCTATTGACCATAAACCAAGTTTGTGAGAAAGTGATAGGAGCCGTCAGAGAGCCACTCTGAAGGTATATCAGTTGGTAGGAGCAGAGAAGTGGAAAATGAAACTCAGATGACTGAACAGCAGTCTTATCTGCAGCAGCATCTTATGTCAATTCCGGAATTAGAAGTCGGTCAGATCGTAACCGGTACTGTAGTACAGACAAATGACGAATCAGTTTTAGTTGATATCGGCTATAAGAGTGAAGGAAAGATCCCTGTAGACGAATTCATGGAACTGCCTAAGCTCGGTGATAAGGTAGCCGTTACGATAGTAAAGCTTGACGATGGTCGCGGTCAGGTCGTTGTCTCCAAGAAGAGAGCGGAAGCTAAGGAGAGAGCGGAGATACTCAGAAAGGCTGCAGAGGACAGAAGCCCTGTTCTCGGTAAGTTCGTCAAGGTTATCAAGGGTGGTTATGAGGTTGACCTTGGAGCAGATTACAAGGGATTCTGCCCGCTTTCAAAGGCAGATGTAGTCCGCGTTGAGGAGCCAGAGTCACTCATTGGTAAGACAGATTATTTTGTAATCGACAAGTTCCACGCAGGAACAAAGCTTAAGAGCGTTGTTTCCCGCCGTGAGTATCTTGAGAAGAAGATCAAGGAGAATAAGGAAGCATTCTTCAAGACTGTACAGATTGGTGATGTTGTACAGGGAGAGGTCAAGTCCTTCACATCCTTCGGTGCATTCATCGACCTTGGCGGTTTCGATGGTCTTCTTCATATCAATGATATGTCATGGGGACATGTCACAAGACCAAAGGATTTTGTAAAGAAGGGACAGATTGTTCAGCTCAGACTCATCAACATAGATCCTGAGACACAGAAGATCAACCTTTCTCTCAAGCACATGACTCCAGATCCATGGACAACATTCGAGGATAGATATCAGGTAGGCGACGTTGTAAAGCGCCCAGTTACAAAGATCACATCCTTCGGTGTATTCATTGAGCTTGAGCCAGGAATCGAAGGTCTTGCTCATATCTCAGAGCTTTCCTGGACAAAGAGAGTCACAAATCCAAAGGAGCTTGTTTCCATTGGTGATGTTGTTGAGGCAAAGATCCTTGGATACGATCTCGACAAGAAGAGGGTATCTCTTGGTCTTAAGCAGCTTCAGGAGAATCCTTGGGATACAATCGTAGAGCGCTATCCAGTTGGAAAGGTTGTTAAGGGACCAGTTGTAAAGGTTACACAGAGTGGTGCTTTCATCAATCTTGAAGATGGTATCGATGGTTTCCTTCACATTGACGACATCTCTTGGACAAAGAAAATCAAGAGCATGGAGCAGTTCTGCAAGGAAGGTGATGTTGTAGAGGTTGCTATCTCTCGTGTTGAGCCAGAGAACAGAAGAATCAGGCTTTCTGTAAAGCAGCTTGAGGGAAATCCATGGAATACACTCAAGAAGGATTATCCTAGATTCTCTACAATTACAGGAACAATCTCCTCAGTTGCAGACTTCGGTGTATTCGTGAAGGTTCTTGGTGATATCGAGGGACTCATCTCCAAGTACAATCTCGTTGGACCAGATGAGGAGTACACAGACGCAGTTCTTGAGAGCTATAAGTCAAAGATTGGTGAGCCTATCACAGCTATGGTTATTGATATCAATCCACAGGCTCAGAAGCTCAGCCTCTCCATCAAGGAGATGGTAAAGCGTTCCCAGGAATCTGAGATGGCTAAGTACATGGCTGATACAAAGGAAGAGGAAGATACCTACAATCCTTTCGCAGACATGCTCAAGGCTTCAAAGGAAGACAACTGATATTCTGCGGGCTTAATTGCCCGCAGTTTCATAAAGGAACGCGATGATGGATATAGATACAACTAAGAACAAGAAGGTGGAAGATAAGCTTAATTCCTTCATCGGTAGAAACAGCAAGGTCATTCTCGCTATTGGAATTGTCCTTGTTGTGATTATTATCGCTCTCTGCATCGCAGTTGCAACTATTCAGAACACTGCAAATAGTCGTTTCAACGCTGTTGCAGGTCTTGAGAGCCAGTATAATACAATTCTTCAGATGGATCCGGAATCGGCAGAGTACACCGAGAACACAGTTTCTTTTACTGCTTCTGCTGAGGAGCTTATAGCTTCTGCTGGACTTGATTCATATCCTGGTGCAAAGGCTATGTATCTTCTTGCTGATCTTGCCTATAGAGATCAGGATTATCAGACAGCTGCAGATTATTATGAACAGATTGCTCAGGCACAGTCTGAAACATATCTTGCTCCTCTTTGTCTTATGAATGAGGCTGCATGCTATGAGAATCTCCAGGATAATGCAACTGCACTAGATCTTTATAGAACTGTTGTAGATACATATGGAGAAGATGGTGCTTATGCTCCTAAGGCTATGTTCAGTATCGGACGTATTTATGATGCACAGGGTGAGACAGCTCTTGCTCAAGCAGAGTTTGAGACTTTGACAGGTCTTTATCTTGTCCCAGAAAATGGTGGTGCACCAAGTGAATACGCTCGCATGGCTGAGGCATACCTTATTAACTACGCTGACTAATTCAGCAGCTTTGGAGGGCATTTATGAGAAGAGGGAGGATATTATCTTTTCTTGTTTCATTTGTCCTCCTTCTTTTTTTATCTGTTTCATGCGGAATTCCAAGGATGTTTCCTTGGCGTAATAATTACCAGTACACAATAAATTCAAGTGAGCTCGATTTCCGTCTTCATTTCACTACGGAGTCAAATTCATCAGGTGCTGATAGAGAAACAACATGGGATCTTGTTCCAAGCCCTAATACCCCGATTTTCCGTGTTTACTACATAATCGTTCCAGATACAGATGCTTCATTCCAGTCCAGCGTTAACTCAATGGCTTCTTCATTCAGTTCTCGTTATAGCAGTTCATTTCCAAAGTCTTTTGGTGAGGGAGAAGCTGCATATTCACGTTCATTTACAACGACTTCAACTGATGATGAGGATATAACAGTTGGGCTCTGGGAGATGTCTATCATCCATGATGATGGCACATATGAACCTGCTTCTTCTTTCTTCCAGGGAATTGATTTTTTCACACCTGTCGATTCATCTGATGTTTCTCCATCACCACCGGGAGAAGGGGAGACTGTGCCACCTGCAGAGGGAGAAGGGCAGGGGGGAACAGGAGAAACTGTTGAATATGCAGATGAGTATGTTGCACGTTATGAATTCTCCCAGGAAAGAACAACTAATGGCTACTATATCCTGATGAATCTGAATGGTACAACATATAGACTTGGAAGAATGAATGGACAGCCCTTCTCTCTCAATCTTTCTGACTACTATGATGATCCTTCCAATGATACTGAGTTCCTCTATGAGGACCGCGCAGGTATCCAGCAGAATGCTATCCTGAATATCTATGTAAGCGCTTCATTTGCTTTTGAGAACTACACAACACGCTCAACTATTTCTCTATATAACGTTCATAGCAACTCGCTCCTCGTTGTCTAAGAGGCTTCTGTTAGTTACCTGTGAGATTAAGAGGAAAGCAGCGCTGTTCCTTGTTGTTATCATCAATTCATTTAGTGTTGTATTAATGCTGTATTCAGAGTCTGGTATTTATGCAATCTCTGCGCGCCTATACTTCCTCTGTTGTGTTTTCATCTGTTACAAATAGAAATATGATCGTACAAATCTCAGGGACTCCTTGTTGTGCTTTTCTCTAGTCGTGTAGAATCTGCTGTCATTTATCGCGGGCTTCATCTTCGGTATCCAGATTGATTTTTACGAGTTCTAGTCGATATCTTTTACCTTAAAACATTTCTGCTCAAAGTTCGATATTTCATTTTAAGTTATCTTCTGATCAGCATCTGTATAGCAATTTCAAACCGATGTAAAA
>CASDRY010000021.1 GCA_949283235.1 uncultured Spirochaetales bacterium
AATTCAGGGTACACAAGAGATGAGATTGCAAAACATCTGGGAATCAGTAATGGTGGTTCATTAACGACTATTCTTGAGGCTCTTATTGCAAGTGATTTTGTAATAAAGTATGTTCCATTCGGTTTCTCAAAAAGACAGGTGCATTATAAACTTGTTGATTCCTTCTGCTTGTTCTATTTAAAGTTCGTTGATGGACATGATTCACTCACAGAGAATTTTTGGCTTCAGAATCTTGCTTCACAACCTATTGTTTCCTGGCGTGGCCTTGCTTTTGAGAATTTATGCTTTACCCATGTTCCTCAGATAAAGAAAGCTCTAGGTATCAGCGGAGTAAAAACTACACAATCTGCTTGGTCAAAGCGAGCAGATGATACAGAAGGCGCGCAGATTGATCTCTTAATAAGTCGCATGGATAATATTGTGAACCTCTGTGAGATCAAATTCTATGGAGATATGTTTTCTGTCGATGGTGATTACTACAAAACACTGATACGTAGACAATCATTGCTTGCGCCTTTTCTGAAGAGGGGAATGGGTATAAGGAATACACTGATTACAACATATGGCCTTACATATAACAAATACAGTGGAATTTTTACAAATGTGATCACATTGGATGATCTTTTTGTTTCCTGATACAATCAGTAATCGGAATAACGGAGTGGCTTTATGGTTTTACAGTTTCACGCACTTTTAGAAGGAAGTTCTCCTAGAGTATGGAGAAGGTTCCTTATCAATGGAGATGATACAGTTAAAAGACTCATTGATGCGCTTTTAGTCATGTTTCAGATGTCTGATGGTTATCATCTGTATCATTTGGAACAATATGTTCCTGGTGTTGCTTATGGAAGACAGCCAAAATATATGCCAACGGCAGAGATTGAAGCTGCGTCTTGGGATGATTTCTCAAAAACTCTTCCTGCTGAGAACTACGCCATAAAGAAGCTTGTAAAGAAAGAAGGTGATCAGCTTAGATTCTTCTATGATTATGGTGATGATTGGACTGTTCGTCTAAAGCTGGAAGCAAAGCTTAAAGAGGAGGAATGCAAAGGTTCTCTTCCTCGTGTCATAAAGGGAAAAGGTGCTGGAATCATCGAAGACTGCGGTGGTGTCTGGGCTCTTAATGAGATGATGCAGGATGAGAAAGAGTTTGGTGTTGCAGATGAGGAAGACAGCCTTCTTCTCTTTGATATCGAGGCCGTGAACGAGGCTTTGTAAGTATATTTAAAGCTTTAGAAAGGACTCAGAGTCGAAGTGTTCATGTATCAGTAACCTACTGTGGTGGATTCTTTCTTCATGAACACTTTTCCTTTTCTTTGAGGGATTACGAATTGCCTTCTTTTTTCTCTTCTTTCGGAAGAATGAGATTAAGAACGATAGCAACAATTGCAGAGATCACAACAGGGGAGGAGGCAAAAACAAGAGTCACCCATTCAGGGAATTGGGCCAATGATTCGCTAACCATGCTGACTCCCATCCCAAGTGCTGCAGATAATCCCACAATGGATGTGTTTCTGTAGCTCATTGGCTGCATCGCAACAAGTTTCATTCCAGTCATGGCGATTGAAGCGAATACTGAGACAGTCGCACCTCCCAGAACACATTGGGGTATTGTCGTCAGAATGGCTGAGAATTTCGGGACAAGACCTGCAATAAGCAGCATTAAAGCAGTAAGGGCAAGAGTCTTTCTATTAACAACCTTTGTAGAGGAAACGATTCCAACATTCTGAGAGTAGGTTGCATTTGGAAGCCCACCAAATAATGCAGATAGCATATTTGATAATCCAAAGCTTATAATCCCACCTCTCAGTTCATTTCCAGTTGGTTCTCTATTCATTCCACCGATTGTTGTTGCAGACATGTCTCCAATAGCTTGTACTGCATTGATCGCAAACAAAAGAGAGAATGCAAGAGAGGATGAAAATTCAAATTCGATTCCAAAAGGTGCTATCTGAGGTAATGAAAATAAACCAGATGATGAGACTGCGCTGAGATCGACCATGCCGAAAAAAGCTGAGAGGGCATAACCTGCTGCAATACCTAGGAGTATTGAGGCAAGTTTCAGCATGCCTTTCCCGAAATGATTTAGAATTGTAACTGTCACAAGTGTGAAAATAGAGACAAACCAGTTCTGCCAGGATCCGAAAGTTGCACTTCCACTGCCTCCAGCCATATAGCTTATTGCTGTAGGGTAGAGGGACAATCCTATTGTGAATACAACAGTTCCTGTAATAAGCGGAGGAAAAAGCTTTCTCAGTTGCTTAGCGAAGATCCCGATTACAATCGCAATTGCTCCACCTATAAGCTGTGCTCCGAATATTTCTGCAATTCCGGATCTGGATGCTACATCTTGCATCGTTGCAAGATAAGCAAAGCTTATGCCCATGATTAATGGAAGCTTTGCTCCGCATAACCCTCTTATTCCAAAAAGCTGCAGAAGGGTAGAAATCGCAGCACAGACAAGAGATGATTGTATCAATAGAATCCTCATGTCATTGGAAAGTCCAGCTGCTGATGAAATTATGATCGCAGGAGTTACGCATCCTACAATCATAGCGACAAGGTGCTGCAGAGCAAGGGGGAGTGAATATTTAATAGGAGGTAGCTTTCCATTCTCTTGAAAAAGAAGCTGTCTTTCATCATCCATTACTGTATTGTATCACAGGGATTCTGGATGCCTATTGTTCTTTTCAGTTTGTAGAATGAGTTTGGATTCTTAATGAAAGTTACACTAAATGTTTAAAAACATTAAAAACAATTTTATTAAAAAAATTTTTAACATTTTCAGATTGAGAAAAGGATGCTAAAGTAATTTTGAAGGAAGAAAAATGTTCAGGAATAGAGTAAGTGAAATCAAAAGCATAGAAGATGTAATTTCACAGAAAAGTCAGAAAGCAAAGGCGATTCTTCTCTATGGTCGTCGAAGAGTTGGGAAATCAACATTACTAGAAGAAATAAAGAGAAGATGTGATAAGACTTTCATATATTTTACTGCAACAAAGTCTAAGTATGAAATCATTATATCAAGGTTTGCTGCCGCCATCGCAGAGGAACTTGGAGAGGAGTACTACAGGCATATAAAGGATATTCATGCCATATTGATGGCTCTTAAATCCACAGGTAAGGAGTTTGTGATTGCTATTGATGAATATCAGTATATGAAAGGAGCCTACAAAGACGGCAATCTTGATTCAATTTTCCAGGCAGAGATTCAGCAGCTTCCAGGATCTTTTACATTTATCTTTGCTGGTTCATATATCTCTGAAATGAAGGATATGGCAGAAGCTGATGAGCCTCTGTATGGCCGTTTTCAGCTTATGATGGATCTTAAGCCATTTGATTATCTTGATGCAGCAGCATTTTACGAGGAACTGACACCTTATGAAAAAATTGGATACTATGCAGTTTTTGGAGGGTATCCATTTGCTATTGATTATCTTCATCCAAACAAAAGTCTACGATGGAATATAGAGAATATTCTGCTTGATACAAAGGGCTATGTTTACACTTCTCTCAGGCATGCGCTTCTTCGTGAAATCTTCAAGATAGAAATGGCAGAATCAATACTCCTTTACCTTGGTAATGGAAAAGCCAGGAATTCTGAAATTGCTTCAGCAATATCAGCATCTTCAGCTAGTGTTTCCATAGAAATCAAGAAGTTACTGAATATGGAGATAGTTTCAAGTACATTCCCGATAAATAGAAAAAAAGATGAAAAGAAGAATTTCTATGAAATATCTGATAATCTGTTGCGTTTTTTCTATACCTATATACTGCCAAATGAAAATGAAATTGACTTGCGCGGTCCTTCAGCTTTCTATAAAAGATTTATTGAGCCATCAATTACAGATTTCATTGCAAGAAGATTTGAAAGAATAATACCAGAATATTTGAGAAGGCTAATCAGGCTTGGCAAGGCTGATGATATCGTTGATATAGGCACATATTGGTATGATATGCCCAAAGAAAAACGAAATGGCGAATTTGATTGTGCCGTTAAAAAAGACAGTGGATATACAATCATTGAATGCAAATATCTAAAGGATAAAATGACGAAAAACATTGCGATGTTAGAGGAGAATAAAATCAGAATGATTAATGGATTGGATGTGAAGGAAATCGGATTCGCATCTGCAAATGGTTTTGATTTTGATTCCAGTAATCTTATGATATCAGGCTCTGATCTTTATGCATTAAAAGATTTAAAAGAGTCTTAGAGTATGCGTGGAAACATTTGCCATCTTATCCGTTCCTATCGTAAAGCTTTCCGTATCTAGTGCCAGAGCTTTTTCTGTTTATCTGTTATTTTCCAAGCGCAGAATATTCCAATAACAGGAATATTTTAGAGAT
>CASDRY010000022.1 GCA_949283235.1 uncultured Spirochaetales bacterium
AGGATTTTTTGAATCAATGGCAGATGCAGATGCATTCAGAAGCAACCTTGGCATTGGTCTCATGATAGGAACTGGACTTGGCGTTGCTGTGAAAGCTGTCATTTCCCTGATAAAAAGAAAGAAGAGCGAGAAAGCCTCCCCCATTCCCAAAAACGTTATAGCAGCGATAGTACTTATCTGTATTCTTGCTGTGATAATCCTTGCCCTTACCACTGAGATAACAATACTTGAAGGCATTCTCCTTATTGTCGGGGTGTATCTCACAACATATCTTTCTGGAATGCTTACTGGTCAGACAGGTGTCAATCCAATGGAAGTTTTCGCCATACTTGTGCTTCTCGGGATTTCTGCTGTTCTGAGCCCATCACTTGCCGCAGCCTTTTCGATTGCGGGAGTAGTTGCTGTAGCCTGTGGTCTTACAGGCGATGTAATGAATGATCTCAAAAGCGGATCGCTTGTCGGGACAAAACCCCGCTATCAGATAATGGCTGAAGGTATTGGAGGAATAATAGGGGCTGTTGTAGCTGCATTTGCCCTTATTGTCCTTAAAGATTCTATGGGAGGATTCGGAAGCCCAGAACTTCCAGCTCCACAGGCTGCCGCAGTTGCTGCAATGGCCGGAGGACTTACAGATTCTGTTGCATTCTTCATCGGGCTTGCAGCAGGACTTCTCCTCTACCTGCTGAAAGTTCCATCAGCTACGCTTGGTCTTGGAGTCTATCTTCCAACATACATCTCTTCAGCAATGGCGCTTGGCGCTGTTATAATGGCCATAACCAAGAAAGCTGCAAAGAATAAGGCAAAAGCTGATGAAAACGCGGCACTTATCTCTTCCGGGCTTCTTGGAGGCGAAGGTATCACAGGCGTGATCATCGCGATAGTTTCAATGTTCTGAGGTATTTATGGAAAGTCTATTCTGCATTGATAATGAGAAAATAGCAAAAATACTCTCCCTGGAGAAACCATTCCAGGCAAAGATAATCTACCAGAATCTGGTTAAAGGAATCACAGATTTCGAGGCAATGACATCCCTTCCAAAAGCACTCAGAGAGCGTCTTGCAGCAGAAAGAGGAAGTGCACTCACTGGACGTATTATAAGGAAAGAGGAAGCAGATTCCACTGTGAAGCTTGCTGTAGAATTCCCAGATGGTGATGTTATCGAGTGCGTAAGACTTTCAGATGGAGAAGGAAGGTACACAGCATGTCTTTCCAGTCAGGTTGGCTGCGCGATGGGCTGTGCATTCTGCAAGACAGGTACAATGGGCCTTGTGCGTAATCTTACCTCCGGAGAGATTGTAGAGCAGTTTGCCCTCCTTTCTTCCCTTGGAGAGCGAATAAGCCACATCGTATTCATGGGCATGGGAGAAGCACTTGCAAACTTCACAGCAGCTATCGATGCGATAAAAGAGCTTCATAGAGAAGATGGCTTCGGTATTTCTTACAGGAAAATGACAATCTCGACCTGCGGTCTTGTTCCCGGAATAAAGAAGCTTACTGAACTTGATATCCCAGTGCGTCTTGCTGTATCTCTGGTTGCCGCAGATGATGAGACAAGATCTGAGATCATGAAGGTAAACAGGGCCTACCCTCTTTCAGTTCTGAAACCTGCACTGATTTCTTTCCAGCGTCACCAGGATAGAAGACTTACTCTTGAATACTGCATGCTTGGGGGTGTGAATACCTCAAGAAAAAGCGCAGAGGAGCTATCACAGTTCTGCAGAGGACTGGATGTCCTTGTAAACCTTATTCCCTGGAATCCAATTCCAGAACTTGGTTTCAGAGCTCCTGATGAAAGCGAGATACGGGCATTTGAGAATGACCTTAAGAGACTTAGGATAAATTATACTATCAGGAGATCAAAAGGACGAAGCATAAGCGGTGCCTGCGGACAGCTTGCAACAGAAGTAAAATCAAAGAAGTGAAAACAAAGCCCACGGCTTCAGGATAGCTGTGGGTTTATAAAATAATTCAGAATGCGAATCTGTTAAATATTAATAGGAGAACCTTATATCTTGATTCCATAAGCTTCCCACATGTTTCTTACAGAATCATAAGGCTATCTGTAACATCAAGTCCAATTTTTGTTGGTATATTGTTATCGTGGAGAATTGCATCAAAATACAAATCAGCTGCATCTGCCATAGTATAGCCACACTTTTTGAGAATGATCTAACTTCAGCTTTTTTCTTCTCTCATCTACATCCACAACCATCTTGCATATTTTCCCGGTCCCTGAGATTAATGCAGCAGTCTATCAATCAGATAATTCCTGATTATCGGGTTAAGAGCTTTTGATTTAAGAGCAGACTTCCGGATGCGTTCTATAAGCTCGGATGAAGCGGGCACATCCTTTCTGAATCTGCCAGAATCTATGTATAAGGAAAGATCATCCTTTGTTAACACTATCGTTTCTCTGTAAGCTATATATGATTTATGATCTACAAATGGATGTTCACCTTTATTTATTATACAAGCAGGATCGCAGTATACAGAATCATCCTTCCACGAGCTTAACATAGCACATATGTAAAGATTTGGAGTTTTTTCACATATATCCATTATTACAAAAAATAAATGTGATTTGTTTTTGGGATATTGTGCAAAGAATGTATCGCCTACTGAGATGTCATTCATTAGGTAAGATACCTCATGTTTTTCATATTCATCTTGGAAACCCAAGCTGACATTCTTATATCATTTTCAGCTTCTTTCCTCTCTTCCTCGTCAGATATCGTATTATCCAGAATATCTTCAATGAATAAAGGTATTCTTGAACCTTCAGGATCCTTCCATTCAGGAAAAGAATGCGTCAGCTCTGATAGCGAAAACTGATCTTCGTCTTTGTATTTATCATATACTCCATTAAGTACATCAAGTTCTTCCGTACTCACCCATGTAGCAATGAAAGGCTTCTTGAGTATTACAGAATAATTTGATTTATCAGTAGCTATTGATGAGTTCCAAGGGCTATCAGATGGATAATCTTCAGGATTTCGTATGCAATCATATATTGCCGTAGCAACTGGGCCTTTTGGAAGACAATAGTAAAAATCCGTTGTTATTGAAGCATGATAATTTAATATATACGTTCTATCTGCTATATAAAGAAGCTTCAGCAATTTCATGTATGGCATTGTTCCACCACTCAACGTAAGCAGATAAGATGCAGCTTCCGCAGCTTTGGTTTCATTGAACACATACTTGATAGATTCTGCCATATCTTGTCTCCAATAGGATTATCGTAAGAGAAATATGAAAGGTCAACAAAAATACAACCACATCACAGATATAGGCTTCCACTCAGATTGCACAGAACCTGTTCATCTGCAGAGGTATTAAGGAACACTCCCCATCTATAATTAACATATAACAGATTTTGCATATCCACCGAAAGTACAGCGGATGGCTGTCAGAATATAAGCAGGGCTTCATGGTGACAGTAATTCATAGGAAGTCCGGAATATGATAGCACCTAGGAAAACAAAGCCCACGGCTTCGGAAATGCCAGTGGGCCAAAAAAAGGGGAGATTTCCCAACCTCAAGTCTACCATTCTAAACCGTATTACTCAACCTTAAAGGTGGGTTTTTGAGATACAAATCACACATTTAAGTTAATTGTGATTCTCAATTGCGCCTTATACACTCCTCTATGTGAGTAAGAAATCAAGTGAACAAAGCTTCGCAGCAATCACATTCGGAAAGAACCTGAAGAAGCTGCGAACAGAGAAAGGACTAACACAGGAAGAACTAGCGGAAGCGCTTGATGTAACCTCAAAGCATATCAGCGAATTGGAGAATGCTATTTCATTCACAAGCGGTGAGCTTATGGATAAAATCGCAGCATACTTCAACGTGAAACTAGAAGATCTCTTCATCTCTGAGATCGATAACGAAGCAATCACAAACAAAGCTATAAAAATGGCTTCTGAAATTCTAAAGAAAAACTGCGAGGAGTTCGATAAGCAATACGGAATCGAGATAAAGATTGATGAATGATTCTTACTCTGCAAAGCAGATTCTCGATTCCACACAATAAAAAAGAAGCCTTGGAGGTATGAATCCTTTCCAGGGCTTCTCTTATAATTCAGCAGCTGCTTTATTTCTCGAGCACTGCTTTGATTCTTCTGACACCAGCAGATGAAGACTGCTCTTTCAGAATATGGAAATGTCCCATATCACCGGTGTGAGTAACATGAGGGCCACCACAGACTTCCTTAGAGAAATCCCCGATTGTATATACAGTAACCTTCTCTCCATACTTAGAATCAAAGAATGCAATAGCGCCTGCCTTCCTTGCCTCATCGAGAGTCATAGTCTCGACAGTTACAGGAAGATCTCTCTTTATAGCATCGTTCACAAGATCCTCAACCTGCTGAATCTCTTCCTTTGTCATCGGTGCAGGATGAGTGAAATCGAACCTGAGTCTTTCAGCTGTAATGTTAGATCCCTTCTGCCCGACATGAGTACCAAGAACTTTTCTGAGAGCTGCATGAAGAAGATGAGTTGCTGTATGAAGCGCTGTAGTCTGCTCGCTATGATCTGCGAGCCCTCCCTTGAACTCCTTCTCCGCACCTGCTCTGGAAAGGGCCTGATGCTTCTCGAAAGCTTCATGGAAACCCTTCTCATCAACTGTGAAACCATGCTCTGCTGCAAGTTCCATAGTAAGCTCAATCGGGAATCCATATGTATCATAAAGCTTGAATGCGAGACGGCCAGAAATAACCCTGCTGTTTCCTTTCATGAGGTTAGGAATCATCTTCTCAAATTCCTTCTCACCCTTTGTAAGAGCCACGGAGAACTTCTCCTCTTCCTTCTCAAGCTCCTCATGAATGAATGCCGTATGCTCTACAAGCTCTGGATATGGCTCTCCATAGAGCTTGATGACAACATCTGAAAGACCTGAGAGGAATGGATGATCGATCCCGATCTTCTTTCCATGCCTTACAGCTCTTCTTATAAGACGGCGGAGAATATAGCCCTGACCTACATTTGATGGTGCCATACCCTTCTGATCACCAAGAATGAATACAGATGTACGGATATGATCAGAGATGATACGGATAGAGATATCATCCTCAGCATTCTCTCCATACTTCTTACCGGAAAGCTCCTCAATCTCATGGATTATTGGCTGGAATACTTCAGTTTCATAGACGCTCTTCTTGCCCTGAAGCACAGCCACAGTTCTCTCGATACCCATTCCTGTATCGATGCACTTTCTCTCCATCTCATGGAATGTTCCATCCTTCTCCTTGCGATACTGCATGAAAACATCATTCCAGATTTCGAAATACTTTCCGCACTTGCAGCCTGGCTTGCAGTCTGGGCCACATGCGGGGCGTCCTGTATCGAAGAACATCTCCGAATCCGGGCCGCATGGTCCTGTCTCTCCAGCTGGTCCCCACCAGTTATCTTCACGAGGCATGAAGTAGATATGGCTTCTATCAATTCCAAGCTCTGCCCATCTATCAGCAGCTTCTGTATCACGAGGAACTTCATCGTCCCCTTCGAATACTGTCACAGAAAGCCTGTCCACAGGGATTTCAAGAACCTTTGTGAGGAACTCAAAGCTGTAAGCAATCATATCATGCTTGAAATAATCCCCGAGAGACCAGTTTCCAAGCATCTCGAAGAATGTAAGATGATGCGGATCTCCTACGCTATCGATATCTCCAGTGCGGATGCACTTCTGATAATCACAAAGCCTCTTTCCTGCCGGATGCTCTGCTCCGAGGATATATGGTACAAGCGGATGCATACCCGCTGTAGTGAAAAGCACCGTTGGATCATTCTCTGGAATGAGAGATGCCCCTGATATCTGCTTATGTCCCTTGGAGACAAAGAAATCAATATATAGCTTTCTTAGCTGATCTGCTGTTATTTCCTTCATAGCCTTTTCCTTATCCGCTATATCCTATTCACCACCATTTTCTAGGTCAAGAGAAAAGATCAGGCTCTGTCTCAGCCTTTTTCTCTCTCGGTAGCAGCCGTTTAAGATCTTTCTCAGATGAATAAGTCAATGCGCCACTCTCAATATGCTTTCTCGCCCATGTATATGAAGGCACTTCAAGCATCGATGAAGACAGCATAGCCCGCCCCCCTGTTGCAAGGACTTTGTCGAAAACAGACCAAGAGGGACCTCCATCCTTCTCCTCTGCGAGGAATACACTACCTGAAATAGAAGCTGTAAAGCTGTTTCTGATCATGACAAGCCATCTCTCAAGCTTCTGGCTAGGAGGAAAGACGGAAAGGAGAAGACCGGATGCATAAATCCGGCTTCTAAGCATAGCCTCACTCTTTGACTCACATCTTGATAACCCGCCAGAGAGAACTGCAATAACCTCTCCATTATTCCTCAGCAAGAGCTCAGCGGCCATGGAAGGAATTCCATCATCAAGGGAAAGAAGAACTGGGACTTTCTCGGAAAGTATGAAGGATACGAACGCCGCAGTATCATGCTTACCCTGCATTGAAGGCTTTGGCATACCTACAAGGGTTATACGGCGTTTTCTGAGAAGCGAAAGATTTCCTGAAGCATAAATAACAGGAAAGAACTCCCCTTTCTCCTCTGGGAAAAGCGGAGATTCAGGGAAAAGCACTTTTGTATCTATCCTCTCGCTTTCGAAGCACTCAGCAATTGAATGCCTAAGGGAGACTATCTCATCCCTGCTCTTACCGATGGTCTCTGAAAGAGCTGCCGCAGCTGAATCCAGAGGCTCTTCAGGATCAGGAAGTGCCATCAGAAGCTTATATGAACGCTCCCTATATCCTGTCAAAGCATAGATGGTTTCATAATTCACAGCTCTTTCTTTATCCGGACTCAGGGACATTTTCGCTTAGCCTCCAAAAGTATTGCTATGAAATCCGAGATAGGTGTTGGTATCGAATGCTTTCTGCCAAGCCTTGAAACAGCTCCTGCAAAGTATCTATTCTCTGTATCCCTTCCTGCAAGCACATCCTGAAGCATTGAAGTCTTTCCATGATCACGAAGAGAGGTCACCCTTTTTATAATCTCCTCCGTATCCTCCTGCTTCAATTCAATGCCTTCAGCTTTAGCGACATTCTGAACTTCCCTGGCTATGACACGAACAGCACGAATGAAGTCCGCATTCTCTGAAATAGCGGCATAATCCGCTTCAAGTATCGCGGATAGAGTGTTGAAACATGTATTGAGCATGAACTTCCACCACTTCTCATGAAGTATATCATCGGGGATTACATACCTCTGTCCAGCCTTATCGAAGAGCGCTGCGATATCCATCACTCTCTTAGTCCTGGTATTGTCCTTCTCCCCATAGACAATCGTGCCACCACCTGAGAAGCAGGTTGTTTCTATACCATTATGGACAGATGAAAGATCGGTAATGAACGCATACAGGACCTTCTCCTTCCCATATGCTTTCTCAAGCTTTTCTTCTGCGTCTATCCCATTAAGAAGAGACATGACAACTGTGTTTTCATAAACAAAAGGCCTCGCCTCCTCTATTGCATCTTCTAGCTGCATATTCTTCACAGCAAAGATAAGGAGATCAGCTTTATCTGCAGCGGAAGGAAGAATAAGGTTGAAAGCAACACGCTCTCCATTTATTAAAAGCCCTTCTTTATAACGCTCTTTCCTATCCTCATCGACTATGAATGCCGTATCTGTGACTCTGACAAGTTTATCTGCAACAACAGCTCCGACAGCACCAGCTCCAATTATCCTGACTTTCATAGAAGAGAGGATAGACCAGTAGCAGACGCCATTCAAGAGATTGCAGCGCGTATCGCTATTGCAAGGTATCAATTTATGGTATCCTTGATACATGAGTGTAGTTCTGCATCTTCTGCTATCTCTTATTGTTGCTTGGAATATAAGTGAAGCGATTCCAGCTTTTCTTAAGCCCAGGTTTCACTCTACATTCTCCATTGTCCTGCGGACTGTGTTTCTTTATTTCATCTGCTTATTCCATATCGTTCCGGATTTCGCCCAGACTTTTCTGCTATCCTTTGCAGCATTCGTAATATATATCTTCGTGTTTTATAAGGAGCGGGTTGAGAAAACAGTTGCCTTCTCCGTAATCTTCTTCGGAATAATCGGATCATGGTCATTCCTCTCCTCCTGGTGGATAAGACGCGTATCCGGAGGGGACTTGCCTATCGGGATGAGCCTGATTGTCACGGCACTCCTAATTGCACTTGCTTTGATTTATTTCAGCATCTTCCGTGTTTATTTCAGGCAGGTTTCAGATAGCATGCTGCTTGAATCATTCACAAAGAGAATGTGGAATTACGCGACATTCATCGCCATTGCACCATCTGTCCTGATACTCCTCCTTGTCATGAGTCCTCCAAGAACGCTCTTTCTGCAGCAGATCATATCCTTCTTCTCGATTGCGGAATCCACTGTAATATTCCCACTGCTTTATCAGATGGGGAGGAGCGCGAAGCTATCAGAAGAGAACTCAAAGCTTAGAGCAAGGGGTGAGTATTATCAGGCAATAGAGGCACAGCAGCAGGAGATGAGGAAGCTGAAACATGACCTGATGAATCATTTCACAGTCATAGCTACCTATCTGGATCTTGGAGAGAATGACAAAGCTATTGAGTATCTGAAGGAAATAGGAACGAGATTCTCCGAGTTCACGAAGCAATATACTCCCAACACGCTCATAAACGCCATTCTTAACTTCAAACTGCAGAAAGCACTTGGAGAGAATCTTGAGCTGATAATCAAAGCTGATGTGAAGTCCAGCTCATTTGACGATGAAACTGACTTATGCACCCTAATAGCCAATTCCCTCGATAACGCGATAGAAGCAAATCCTCCTGATAAGAAAATCACACTCGAGCTTCTTGAGGATGAGGACAGGCTTCTATTCTCCGTAACCAATCGCTATGAGAAGAAGATCGAGACACGCTCAGATGGATCATTCATATCCTCGAAGGAAGACAAAGTGAATCATGGCCTTGGTATAAAGAACATAGAGGAAGCTGTAGAGCGAATGAACGGGAAGTTCGAGATTACGGCAAAAGATGGTACATTCAGGGTCTTTGCAGAGGTTCCGATCGGGAAATGAAGAGAAGAAGGACTACTCTTTCACAGCGTCTTATAATCTACTTCCTTACGGTTATGCTTGTACCGTTCGTGATCTTCATCTCATTCTATCTCGTAACTGGTGAGCGTACTTTGAGGATGGCCCTGGATAACCAAGCTGAAATACTGATAGGAGAAGACACTGAGACACTCAGGCTGCTTGTCGAGGATTACAGACATAAATCATACCTTGCGGCATCGAACGAGGAGATAATAAGAGTGCTTGAAAGCGGAGTCCAGCCTCAGGGAGATGATTCAAGAGCGCTCTACTCGATTATCTATTCAATAATGACAGGAGATACATACCTAGCTTCTCTCTCAATTGTCTCCCTAGATGGCAGTGTCAGGATATCAACACACAGTTTCCCAGAGAAATATGACCTTAGAACACACAGCAATTCATGGGATGACACGAATATAATCTCTCTTGCGGAGAGAAGCATAAACAGAGATAAGCAGTGGTTCATATCTATCACCGATCACAGAGTTGAGAATGGACATCAGGTTGCTTTCTCCATTCTAAGAAGAATAGAGAACAAGGGATACGCCATCATAGATGTATATACAGATGCCCTCCCAAAAGAACTTGGCGGAGGATCTTTTTCAGATATCATCCTGATAGATACCAACGTCTATCAGGCATTCTCTCTCCTTCACACCCAGAATTATGGCTCGTTCTCGGTATTCCCAGAGTTAAGCAACACAGAGAATCTAGCTGTACGTCCTATACCGGGGACAGATCTTGTCGTAGCTGGTGTAATGAATATGGATATGGCTGAAAGCAGCCTTCGCTCATCGCTTTTTCTTTTCTCGATAAGCCTTGGGGCTGGTATATTCATCTCAATTCTGCTTACATTCTTCTTCTCTCGTTCGATATCAAAACGCTTCACCATGATAAGCGGTGGAATGAAAAGGTTTGAGCAAGGTGATTTCAACACAAAGCTTGAAACGACAGGAATACTTGAATTCGATAGGCTTTCCATCGCATTCAATACGATGGTAAAGAGAATAGAGATGCTGATTGAAAGGCAGAGGGAGGAGGAAGCTAAGACTGCGGAAGCAGAGAGGAAAGCACTTGAAAGCCAGATGAACCCTCACTTCCTTTTCAATACACTCTCCACTGTCAAGGCTCTTGCAAGGCTCCATGGGGAGGAACAGATATATACAATTGCTGTCAGGCTAGGAAAGCTTCTTCGATACAGCGTGAACAATCACACATCGGACGATACGATAAAAGAATCACTGGATCTTGCGGAAAGCTATCTGATGATACAGAAGATACGTTTTGGGGAAAGGCTTTCATATACAATACACTCCGAAAAGAGCTTGGATGATATTCTCATTCCCAGGCTTATCATACAGCCGCTTGCAGAGAATGCTGTCATACATGGGCTAGAAGGAAAGACAGGGGACTGGAAGCTTCTTATCGATGTTTCGAGAAAAGGGAACAATCTTATAATCAAAGTCGAAGATAACGGAATGGGGTTCAATTCATCTATCACGCCAGAGAAGCTTGTGGAAGAAGGACACACAGGGCTTTATAATATCCGGAGAAGGCTGGAGCTTAGATACGGAAATGAGTTTTCCTTTGATATAAACTCAGAGATCGGCAAAGGAACAACCGCTCTGATTATTCTGCCGCTGAGGGAGAGTTAGGAATGAGAAAACCTGGGGTGATTATTGTAGAAGATGAGTCTTTGATTCTCAAGGAGCTCATTCTGACTATTCCATGGGAATCATTGAATCTGAGCGTGATAGGAAGCGCTGAGAATGGCATAGAAGGCGAAGAACTTATAAAGGAAAAAGATCCTGATATCGTCATCACTGATATAAGGCTTCCAGGGAAATCAGGGCTTGAAATGCTGGAAGCAGCTTCTGTGGATCATGGCATAGTGCTCTCAGGCTATACAGACTTCAAGTATATGCAGAAAGCTATCAGGCTGGGGGTCTTTGACTATCTGCAGAAGCCTGTTGATAGCGATGAGCTTATCACTTCACTTGAGAAGCTCAGGGATATGATCCTCTCAGAGGAAAGCAGCAGAGAGAATCTTTCTGAGAATCAGGACAGCATCAAGCTTCCAGAGGGAATAAAGAACCATACGATAAGGATGGCTATAGACTTCATATACGAAAATTACAAAGAAGCTATAGGACTACAGGATATCGCGGCACTCACCCATGTTTCAGAGAATTACATCTCCACGCTCTTCAGGGAGGAGACGGGGATGAATTTCCTCCAGTTCCTGAGTATTGTCAGGATAAACAAAGCCCTGCCGCTTCTGAAGGAAACGAGCATGAATATCTCGGAGATAGCTTCAGAGACAGGCTTTCCTACCCCTGGTTACTTTACGAAGATATTCAGAAGATTCATCGGAAAGACCCCTACAGAATACAGGAACTCACTCTGAAAGAGCTTCAATGGAGAAACGCAAAGCCTGAACAGCCTTCTCAGGAGGAGTGCCTAAGAGCATTACAGACTCAATCGCCTCCCCTATAAGCTGCTGTATCTCTGCGGCATGAGGCCCATAATAAGCCTGATGGCTTCTTTCCATATCGGAAAGAAAGATATCTGCAAATGGCTTTTCACTAAGCATCTCAGAGCTGAAAATGCGCTTCAAAGGCATCACAAGTCCTATCTCATCAAGATAATCTTCAGCATGGGAGGCAAAGTATCCCGCAAGCTTCCAGGCTGCATTTCTTGTTGTCTCGTCTGATGCTGCGTTAACCATGAAATAATGGAAATAAACAGCAGAAGACTCATCAGAAACTGCATTCTCAAAGATTGGAAAAGGAAGCACCAGCCAATCTTCAGATGAGAAGAATTCCGTATTCTCCCTCTCCATCCTGCTTTCCTGGTAAAGCCCTGAAAGACACATAGCGATCTCTTCCGTATTGAAAATCTTTCTTGCATTTATATACGTAGGAGATCCGAGATTTCTTCCCAGAGGCCCCCACTCCTTCATAAAAAGAAGAGCATTTTCCCAAGCCTCATCAGATACTACCACATCCCCATCTGCTGAGAAGATATCTCCTCCTAGCTGCTTGACCATGGGGACAAAGAATGTGAGGTAGTATGGGTAACGGAAATCAAAGCCGCGTTTTATCAGGACACCTTCATCGCGAACAGAAAGAAGCTCTGCTGCGGCAACTAGATCCTCCCATGTTTTCACGGAATATGGATCAAGTCCAACCTTCTCGAAAAGGGCTCGGTTAACATAGAGACACCATATAGTGCATTCAAGGGGAAGACCATGTATGTTTCCATCAAGCGTTACCGCATCGAAGGCATCTTCAGTGTAGGCATTTCTAAGCTCGAGCTCTGAATGATACCCGATAGCTTCATAGTTAATCTCAGCAATCTTGTCATTATAAAGCAGACCGGAAATCTCCTCTGAAGGAAGATTGAATAAATCAGGGCCACTTCCAGCTTGGAATGCTGCATTGATTATATCCAATAGCTCCGATGATTCATACTCAAGCCTTGTAACGCTTATTCCAGGATTCTCTTTCTCAAAGTCAGCTATGAGGCGCTCTTCAATTTCTTTTCTAGCAGGATCCTCATGTGTCCAGTATTCGATTGAAATAGAAGCATCCTTCCCCCCACAAGAGGAGAGAAGGATGATGATAAAAAGAAGTATGAAATGCTCAGCCTTTACGCGAATCATAGACAGCAGCACCGCCTAAGAAGTAACGCGAGAGCGTGAAGAACAATATGAACATAGGAATTGAAGCCAATAATGCACATGCCATCATCGCACCTTCATCGGTCATCTTCTCTTCACTGAATTTGGTGATATACTGCGGGATGGTCTTCATAGCCTCACTCTGAGCTACAAGGAGAGGCCAGAGGAGGTTATCCCACTGATTACGGAATGAAAGTATACCAAGAGTGGCTATTACAGGCTTGGAATTTGGAATAACAATCTTCGCGTAGATTCCGGGTTCAGAAAGCCCATCAACTCTGGCGGCATCGATATACTCAGAAGGGAATGTCAGAAGATACTGCCGCATCTGGAACACTCCGAAAGCTGACACCATAAACGGAATTATAAGTCCACGATATGTGTTAATCATCTTCATCCCTGATACCACCATATAAAGAGGGATCATTATTGCTTCAAATGGTATCATCATTGTGGACATTATCGCGAGGAAAATAAGATTTCTACCCCTGAATTTGAACTTGGC
Source organism: uncultured Spirochaetales bacterium (assembly GCA_949283235.1). Lineage (GTDB taxonomy): Bacteria > Spirochaetota > Spirochaetia > Sphaerochaetales > Sphaerochaetaceae > Ornithospirochaeta. The sequence continues at coordinate 13,265 of CASDRY010000022.1, forward strand.
TAGTCCATAACCGCAAAGCGATGCGAGAAAAACCGTCGTAAAACTGTCCGTAATAGCAACAACAAGCGAGTTAAAAAGATTACGGAAAAACGTCGGGTTATCATTGTTGCCCATTATCGCTTTCTGGAAATTAGTAAAAAACGTCCTATCCGATGAAGTGAAATACTCCTTTGATGGTATCCATGAGAAAGGCATGGCGAGTATCTGCTTTGCATCCATGAAGGAGGCAACAATCATGAAGACTATCGGAGTTACTGTGAAAAGAAGTACTATTATCAAAAGAACCCATATGAGAACTTCTGCTATTGTAATTTTCCCAACAAATTTGTTCATACCCCCTCCCCTAGTATTCAACATCCTCGCTGGAGCGTGTGAGCCTGAGCTGGATATATGTAAATAAGAGCATTATTAAGAAGAGGACTATGGACATCGCGCTCGCTCTTCCCAGTCTGCCGTTTCTTATACCAGTGAAGTAGATGTTCATTGTGATAACATCTATCGGGAATCTTGATGAACCTCCCTGGTGAAGCATGTACTGCGTACTGAATGTCTTCAAGCACTGGAGCATAGCCATGATTGAAACCATCGCAGTTGTTGGCTTAAGAAGAGGAAGCGTTATCTTCCAGAATGTATGCCACCTTGAAGAACCATCAACGGTCGCCGCCTCATATATCGTGTTAGGTATCGAAGCGAGTCCTGTTATGAACAGAATCACGAAATACCCTATATATTTCCAGAAATAAATCAGCATCGTGGATATCTGCAGCATCGTAGAATCAACAAGCCAGTTGTAATCGACACCGGATGTTCGCATCACAAAATTCGAGAGCTGATTAACGAGCCCTCTTGGATCGAACATAATCATCCAGATTGAAGCCGCGACAACAGATGAAAGAACGGCAGGGGTATAGTACATCAGCTGGAAGAATCCACGGTATCTGTCCTTTCTAAGCTGCATAAGAAATGTCGCTATGATAAGTGAAGCGACAATCATAGGAATGAATGTTCCTATCGTGAATATGAGAGTTGCCCTTATCGAGTTCGACAGAGGGAAACCACCATTATCCTTTGTAAAAATATATATATAATTCTCAAATCCAACAAACTCACTTGTCCTAGCTATGGCCCTGCGGTTTGTAAGGGATGTCAAAAGAGCATTGATGATAGGATAAAAGCTGAATACAGCAAAAAAAACCAGACATGGAATGGTGAAGATCAATCCCCATTTAGCCTGTTTCCTTTCAATGCTGTAACCTTTCTTTGACACAATGACCTCCTCATTCACGGTATCCGGGATAACCCCGGACACCGATTAACATATCAGCCTTCTTCGTCAAGAATCTCCTGACAGTTAGCCTTAAGATCAAGATAAGCCTGTTCTGGTGTGACACCCTGAAGCATAACTGCCTCAACCGCATTTCTAAGCTGTGCCTGGAATTCAGCAGAAGCAGCTCCGTAATAAACTACATGACCTCTCTCAAAATCTCCGAGGAAGACTTCTGAATAAGGCATATTCTTATAAGTCTCAGACTCCATGAGAGCCTTTGTAGGCTGTATGAGCTGTACTTCTGTAAGATATTCCTCTCCATGTGAAAGCATATATGCGATAAGTTCCCATGCAGCTTTGCGAGTAGCCTCATCAGCATCAGCATTCACCATGTAATAATGGCCATAGTAACATGCCGCTACATCGTTTACAGCATCCTCAAAAACAGGGAACGGAACAACCATCCACTCTCCGGAATCGTAGAATTCAGGGTTGTCTGCCTTAATTCTCGCTTCCTGATAAAGACCTGTTGTACACATAGCAATATCATTATTGTCCTTGTTGAAAAGCGAACGAGCATTTGTGTATGTCGGAGAACCGAGGTTAAGGCCATTTGGTCCCCACTGCTGCATGAATGTAAGAACCTTTACCCATGCATCTTCACCGATGATAGCTTCTGTTCCATCATCGCTTACAAGCTTACCTCCAAGCTGCTCAACCATCGGAACAAGAGTTTCAAGATAGTATGGATATCTGAAGTCATAGCCTCTGCGAACAAGGATATCACCATCGCGGATCACAAGCTTTTCTGAAAGCTCAACCATATCTTCCCATGTCTTTGGGTAATCAGTCTCAGGATCAAGACCCGCATCCCTGAATACCTTCTTGTTAATGAAGATACACCAGTTAGTCAGCTCAAGAGGAAGTCCATAAACATCTCCATCATATGTCACAGGATCAATCATTCCATCGAGATAGGCATCATGGATAGCCTGGGCATCGGCATAACCCACTGCCTCATAATCAACTGGAGCTACACGGCCAGCGACGATGTATGGATACTCATCACTTATGGAGAGATTGAACATCGTAGGACCTTCTCCTGCTGCGAATGCTGTCTGGACAAGCTCGATAAGCTTTGTGGAAGCCTGTCTTGTCACATTTACGGTGACATTTGGATGAGTTTCCATGAATTCTTGAATATATCTATCTTCAAGAGCCTGTCTGTTGACATCTTCATGGGTCCAGAACTCAATAACAATCTGATCATTCTCTTCACTGGATCCACCAGCAAATACGGAGAATGCCATAAGAAGAACCAATGTAATGGAAATTGCTTTACGCATTCCAACCTCCTTTATTATTTTCCTTCTGTATTTTCATTTTCGATTCACTGAGAGTTGTCAGCAATGGTCCATTTTTCCGCTTTCTGAAACAAATTCACTAAAGCTACACAAAAAATGTGAAAACTATCCCGCGCAAATGTTTCCATTTCTGCTAATTTGCAGATATAGAACGCCAGAATAAGCAAATCAGGCCATAGTGAGTTTGAAGCAAATATACTTCTAATTTAATTATTTATATAATAAGAACATCTAAAATAATTTGAGAAGCTCTCAAAGCCAATTCGAGGGAAATAATAATACCTAGTATAGAGATATAATCTGCTAATTATTACCCTAATCAGCTAATTATTTCCCTAAACTATTGACTTTATTATCCATAACAGGTAAGTTATCCCACGTTGTTGAACAAACGACTCGCCGCTTTAGCTCAGTTGGTAGAGCAAAGGACTGAAAATCCTTGTGTCCCTGGTTCGATTCCTGGAGGCGGCACTAAACCAAGAAAGTTAACTCCTTGCAGTGCAAGGAGTTATTTTTTAGGAAAAGCCAAAAATACCCCTAAGTGCACGCAAAGTGTCCGCAATTGCTAGTGTTTCAAGTACAATTTTAGGGAGGTTTTGCGTACACCATGAAAGAGCCATACAGATTCATTAAACGAGCCAGCAGAAAGAACATTTACGTAGTTTTCGAGCATTTGCCGGACAGAGAGTTCAGTACAGGAACCGATGACATGCGCAAAGCTATCGTCTTTGCGGAGACAATGCTGCGTGAGGACTGGCATAAGTTCGACAGAGAAAATTACAAGATGACTTTCGGGG
>CASDRY010000023.1 GCA_949283235.1 uncultured Spirochaetales bacterium
ATGTCTGTAAACAGCAATGACGAAACAAAGATTACAACACAGCTTATCAAGTCTGGTGCAGATATCAATGCGCGTGACTATCAGGGACACTCAGTTCTTGATTATGCAAAGAATGCAAAGAAGACATACATTGTAAATCTTCTCAAGAGCAAGGGCGCTGTGTGATTCTCTCGGAGGAGGATTATGTAAATACCGCTATGGAAAACCATGGCGGTATTTTTGTGTTCTTTGATTCCTTTAATCCAATTGCAAATAGCAAGCAAAGCTGTCTATTCTTCTGTAATCTGGCCTGATGATATCGACCCGGAACTTATGTTAATTAAGAAGGGGCCCTGAATGAAAATTCTCCATCCGAAGATGGAGAACCAGCTTAGCTATTGAGAACCCTGTCATCAGCTCTCTTTACCATTTCATGCTGCCATTCAAGGAGAGTATCGTGCAGTTCTTTATCCTTTCCTTTTATATCGACCATGGTCCTTATTACAGGTTCAGTCCTTGATTTGGATAACCAGAGATAGCCACATGGATTATTACTCTCATCATAGAACTGTACTTTCAGTCCTCCTGTGGAATCCGGAGCCCTATGCTCTGTTCCTATGCCGATATCTTCTTCAGAACCTTCATACTGCCTTACTTCCCATCTTGAGAAAGAAGCTGGCATTCTTCCATTTGCTTCATACTTCAGAATATCCTCATATTCCGCTTTCAGCTTGTTGTAATCAGTGCTCTTTATATGCATAACAGCATCTGAAGAGAATGCTGATGTTGTAATGTATTTAGGAAGTGCATCTACGACAGAATAAAGGGAAGGCCTTTCATCAGCTTTCTTTCCAAGCTTCTCCATAATGAACTCATATAAGCCATCCTCTGACCACAGTTTCGCAAATGTCATCAGGGAATTCATCGGATCACGAACTTTAGCGGGGTAGGTTATATTCCCACCATTACTGCCTTCTCCGCATACACGGCATGTGTATCCTTCATTTCGTAGCTTCTCGGAAAGGGTGACTACATTTGCTTCTCCGATATCAGATCTGAAAACCTCTGCTCCGACTCTCTTTGCAATCTCATCGATAAGAAGGGAAGTAGGGCCATTTACAGCTATTGCTATTCTTTTCCTGCCTCTCATCACATCATGCGAAAGCTCTATTATCCCGACAAGTGCGAATACTGTCTGTGCGCTAAGTATGTGTGCCTTTCCTTTTTTGTCGGTATAGACAAAATTTCCTCGGTCTCCATCGTTATCGGGCATATAACCAAGAATGAATGAAGAGTCTTTTTTATGTACTTCTTCAAGTGTTTTCTTCACCCATTCGAGATTTTCCCCTTCAGGAACGATAGCATGATCTATCTGGCGTGGAAGCGCATTAATAGCCCATACCTTTGCATCGTGGCTTCGAAGGAACGGAATATCTATTGAAGCAGCTCTTGCAGAGCCGTTGAAGTCTATTGTGACTCCAAATGGAAGTGTGGAAGAGGAGGCTGCATGAGCTGTCCTCAAAACAAAGGATCTGTAGCTTTCAAGGGCATTCCGTTTTGCTGCATTATGATTTCGCAATACCTCTTCCAGCTTTTCCTTATTTACTGATTCAAGAAGAACTCTGAGTTCTTCCGCGGCACCCTCTTTCTCTATTTTTGCTTTCAGAATAGGGATTATTCTGTCCATATCTGCTTTTGGGTAAACGCCGCCATCCAATCCGAATTTATAGCCATTGTGCCCTATAGGATTGTGCGAGGCTGAGATATAGAAGAAACCATCGTAACGATGGGAGGCAGCCATTATCTCGGGAGCTGATGAGATATAGATATCATCAAGCTGAACACCTTGCGCTATCATTGCACGTCTGACAGCAGAGGAGAGGAGACGTCCTGTAGGACGGGCATCGCAGCCGAGTATTATCCTTGGATTTTCCTTTCCAAGATATTCTGTGAATGATAGGGCAGCAGCGGCTGCTATAAGAAGCATTTCCTCGTTTACATCCTCCGATGAGTCTTCCTCTTCGCCTGTTGCTGTCATTACAGCCCTCCAGCCTGATGCTGAAAGTATGCATTTTGAAAGAGCCTCTTTAAGACTCTCATCCGTAGCTTGTTCTGTTGTAATCTTTGTATCGGTATCCTCTATGAAGAGGCCAGTGGTTCTATCATAGAATTTCATACTTAAAGATTACTCGCCGTTTTGGGAGAGAGCAACCTAATTAATTAAAAACGGCCTGCCCTTAAGAACAGACCGCTTCGCTGAGAGAAGAAATTAATCTTCTAGTTCTTTCTCTACGATATTCGCTTCTATCTTTGCCATTTCCTTGGCAATTTCATTCTTGATCTCATCTGCAAGATCGGAAATAAGATAGCTTGTCTCCTCTCCAGAGCTTCTGAGTTTGACCTCAACCTTTCCTTCCTTGAGGCTTCTGTTTCCTAGTGTGATTCTGATAGGAGCTCCGATAAGATCTGCGTCTGCAAATTTTACACCAGCTGTCTCCTTTCTATCATCATAGAGAACCTCAATACCAGCTTTTGTCAGATCCTCATAGATTGATTCAGCTATAGCTGTATCCTTTACAAGTGACACGAGATGCACCTGATAAGGGGCAACAGAAATCGGAAGTTTTAATCCACCCTCATCGTTATACTCCTCTGCAAGGCAGGCAAGAAGTCTTCCGACTCCGATTCCATAAGAACCCATCACAACAGGAATCTGCTTTCCTTCCTCATCCTGATAAGTTGCATTCATTGCTTCGGAGTATCTTGTTCCCAGCTGGAATATATTTCCGATTTCAACACCCTTTGAAGCCTTTAGAGGCTTGCCGCAGTGAGGGCAGAGTGCACCATCACGCGCAGATGCGATATCAGCAACAAGGCCAGTGTAATCACGGCCGAAATTAGTATTCAGATAGTGGTATCCAGCTTCATTCGCACCAGCTACAAGATTGTTAGACTCCGCAACGGTGTCATCAATTACTGTGATGAAATCTCCTGTTGCTCCGATAGGGGAAGCAAAGCCAGGAACCATTGAATGCGCTTCAATCTCTTCTGGACGAGCAGGGCGAAGAGCATTTGCCTTTATAGCATTTGAGAGCTTTGACTCCTCAACTTCAAGGTCTCCTCGGACAAGAGCTACAACAAGCTTGTCTTCTTCCTCTCCGTTCTTGTCATTGATGAAGGTACCGACCATGAACACGCACTTAGCTGTCTTCCTCGGATCGATCTTAAGGAATTCTGCAAGCGCCTCTATAGTCTTTGCCTCAGGAGTCTCAACCTTCTCAATTGGCTTCTCAGCTTCCTTGAAATACTCCTTCTTCATCTTTGCAACCTGTCTGTTAGCTGTATAGCCGCACTCTGGGCAAAGAATTATCGTATCCTCTCCGATAGGGGAAAGATACATGTATTCATGGGAAACCTTTCCACCCATCATTCCTGTATCAGCAGCAACAGCTACACATGGAAGGGCACAGCGGGAATAGATCCTGAAATATGCTTTGTAATGTGCTGCATACTGCTTCTGCAAGCCTTCATAATCCTTGTCGAATGTGTAGGAGTCGAGCATTGTGAACTCGCGGACACGGATAAGTCCTGCTCTTGGTCTTGGATCATCTCTCCACTTTGTCTGGATATGATAAACAAGAAGAGGAAGTCTCTTATATGAATCAATAAGATTTCTCGCAAGATCTGTGACAGCTTCCTCATGTGTCATTGCAAGAACCATGTCACGATTATTGCGGTCCTTGAAGCGCCCCATTTCCTTATCAATGGAGTAGTATCTTCCTGTTTCCTTCCAGATATCTGCAGGATTTACAACAGGCATTAAAAGCTCTTCAGCTCCGATTCTATCCATCTCTTCCCTGATGATGGTCTCAATCTTCTGTGTGGCTCTGAATCCAAGTGGCAGCAGTGAGAAGATACCGGCTCCCATCTGTCTGATATATCCGGCTCTCAATAAGTATTCGTATCCCTTGGAATCAGCTCCATTTGGTGCTTCTCTCAGGGTCTTTGAAAACATCCTGGACATTCTCATGATGATTGTCTCCTAAACAGTCGGGATTATACTTGCAAAAAGCTTACAGGGGCAACATGGCTTTAGAAACAGAAAAGGAATTTATAAATACAAATAGAACAAATATCTTCGGATGTATTGGAAGCACCTCAAGCTGATTTTGGTTATACTATCAATGATTTTCTCCATCTTTGCTATAAAAGGAAGGTCGCGTATGAAGATTCTCTGTTATGGTTCTCTTAACATTGATATGATTTTCTCTGTTCCTCATTTTGTCCAGGCAGGGGAGACGCTCTCTTCAAGTTCTCTTAAAAAGAGTGCAGGCGGAAAAGGTGCGAATCAGGCTGCTGCACTTGCAAAAGCAGGGTGTGATACCTATATGGCAGGGAAGGTTGGAGAAGATGGAAGATTCCTTGTTGAAGTATTGGAAAGCTATTCTGTTGACTGCAGCAATGTAGTTATCACAGGAAATCCTTCAGGGCAGGCGATTATCCAGCTTTCATCAGATAGCCAGAATGCGATAATCCTGCTTGCTGGAGAGAATAAGAATATCAAGGAAGCTGAGGTTGATAATGTTCTTTCATTCTTTGGAAAAGGTGATTGGATAGTTCTTCAGAATGAAATCAATCTTGTTGATAAAATCATGGAGAAGGCAAAAGAACGTGGTTTGAAAATCTGTTTCAATCCAGCACCTTTTGATGAGAACATAAGGGATCTCCCTCTCGATCTTGTAGATCTTCTTATTGTGAATGAGATTGAAGGTGCTGCTCTTGCTTCTTCATCAGGGGATTTCACGGAGACAATTAAAAAGCTATCATCGAAGTATCCGGAGCAGGAGATAATAATGACTGTAGGATCAAAAGGATCATACTACTGCGGTAAAGAAGGGTTTATTTATCAGCCTATTATTGATTGCCCAGTAGTTGATACAACAGCTGCAGGTGATACTTTCATTGGTTACTACCTTGCTTCATATATTAGTGGGTATAGTGTAAAGGAAAGCCTTCTTTATGCTACAAAAGCATCTGGAATAGCGGTGTCCAGATCCGGTGCAATGCAATCTGTACCGATAAAAGAAGAAGTATTCTGTTAGAGAATGCTTCCGAGTTTTTCTCGTTGCTTGTGCATCGCATGTTTTCAGTTTCCTGAATTCTGTCTCTGCATTGTTTTCTAGATTATGAAAGTCTTGAAATTAATCCTTTACAAGTTGGATTTTCTGTGTATTCTGATTGTATACAAGAGAAATACAAAGGTATTGCAAATGAAGATTGAACATATCGAAGTTAATGCTTATCAGGCTAAACACAGGAAGCCATATTCCAATGGCAAATATACATATGCAACAACGGATATTGTCATCTGCAGAGTCTTTACAGATGATGGCTACGAAGGAATAGGATGGGCACATGGTACAGATGTTGTAGTTGATACACTCCTTTCCCTTTCTGAGCGGGTTATTGGTCAGGATCCTTTCAATTATGAAAGAATCTGGAACAAGATGTACCTTCCAAAGGTTTATGGAAGAAAAGGGTTTGAGACTAGAGCTATCAGTGCCATTGATGTTGCATTGTGGGACATAATGGGAAAGGTTGCTGGCAAGCCTATTCGACAGCTTCTTGGTGGCTATCATGAGACAATACCTGCATATATTGCAGGCGGTTATTACGAAGAAGGTAAGACACTTGCAGATTTGCAGGACGAAATGAGGGCTAATGTAACGAAAGGCGCAAAAGCCATCAAGATGAAAATCGGAATGGTTCCGATTAAAGAGGACCTTGAGAGAATAGATGCAGTTCGTGATGCAATAGGTCCTGACTGTCTTCTTCTTGTAGATGCAAATAATGCATATAACAGGCTTGATGCCCTCAAAATCGGTAAAGAACTTGATAAGAGAGATATTTATTGGTTTGAGGAGCCATTATCCCCGGACGATATAGAAGGGTGTGCAGAGTTGGTTAGAAAATTAGATACCCCTATAGCAATTGGAGAAAATGAATATACAAGATGGGGATTCAAGCAATTAGTAGATGCTCATGCCGCTCAGATTCTTAATGCTGATGCGCTTGTTCTAGGAGGCATTTCGGAGTGGAAAAAGGTTGCAGATTATGCAATGGCAAGCCATATACTCATTGCCCCGCATGGAGATCAGGAGATACATACGCATCTTGTATCTGCTGTACCAAATGGTCTTATAGCTGAATATTATGATACAAACCTCAATTCCCTTTTAAACAGCATGTTCAAAACGCACATTGTCCTCAATGAAGATGGTACTATTTCTGCTCCTTCAGGAGCTGGAATTGGTGTTGATATTGATTTTGAAAGTCTAAAGGAGTTTCAAACATATCCTAAGGAAAAATAAAAGGAGGAGTATGAGATGAGGAGAATACTCATAGCATCTATCGCACTTATTCTTTCAGCTGGTATGCTTTTTGCTGGAGGTTCAAACGAAAGCACAGCCGTTGCTGAGGATGGAAGCCTTTCTGGAACACTTACTATCTGGTCCATGCTTACACAGACAGAAAGAGCAACCGAACTTGAGAATCTTGCAGCTGATTTTGAAGCTGCGAATCCAGGGGTTGATGTAGAGATTTCCGTTATGCCTTGGTCTGGAGCTCTTGATAAACTCATGGCTTCTATTATGGCTGGGAATCCACCAGATATTTCTGTTGTAGGACAGGGCTATGTGCAGACTCTATCCGAAAGCGGCGGACTTCTTGAGCTTTCTGATTTCATTGATAGCATCGGTGGGCCTGATCAGTTCCTTGGAACATCCCTTAGTGTGCTTTCTTCTGGAATGGATGGGGGCGTTTATGCTGTACCTCTTTATGTTACTCCTGTTGTTGCTTATTACAGGCAGAGCTGGCTCGATGAAGCTGGATGGACAGGTGGTATTCCTCAGACTTGGGAAGAATACTATGAGATGTGCAAAGCTGTAACAGATCCTGCTAATAACAGATATGGTTTCGGTATTCCACTTGGGGACAACCATGGAACAAAGACAATTTGGTCGTTCCTTCAGGGAAATGGTGTTAATCTCGTGAATGTTGATGAAGATGGCAACTGGTACGTTGATATAGACGATGAAGATTATGCTGCAATGGTTGAAACTTATCAGTTCCTTTATGAAATGCTTCGTGATTGTGCGCCAGAAGGTATCACAAGCTATACTCAGGCAAACCTCAGAGAACTTGTTGGATCGGGTGTTGTTATGAGCAGAATCGATACTCCGGAAATCTATTACAATGTAAGAACAAGTGATCCTGATCATATCGATGATGTAAAATACTTCCAGATTCCTCCAAGAAAGAGTGATGCACAGTATATGGGATGGACTGGCTGGGTTGTTCCTACAGATGGTAATAATGTACTCGCAGAGGCATTCCTGGAGTTCTGTTATACAGATAATAGGCTTTCAGATTTCTATGCAAGCTATCCATATGCAATGTTCCCTCCATTTGAGAGTTTGTATTATAGTGAGGAATATAAAGAGGCGCTTCCTGAGGAGCTTAAGCCATTTGTTCCAGATCTTGCGCTCTCTATTCTTTCTCATTCGAATGCAATTGCACTTGCAAATGGACCATTCCCATACGCTGGAGAGATTGAGCAGACAACACTTCTTGGCTCTCCTCTCGTATTGATGCTCACAGAGGGCATCTCTGCAGAAGAGGCTGTCGATATGGTAATAGAAGATCTTAATAGTCTTTTCGAGTAAAAGGACAAGGGATTTGAATAATCCTTAGTTTTATCCCTGCTAGTCCAGCTATCCAAATATGGCTAGCAGGGTAGATATTAAAATTCTTTTTCTGAAATCCTTTCAGATTTGAAATCGCTAATGAATTATTCCGTTTGGCAACCAAGCAGGCTGCAGGGGGAATATACGAAGATGAAACATACTCTCCGAAAGGGGAAGGATATAAAAAAAGGGAGTTTTGATGAATAATAAAGATACAAGAGCTCATGCGCTCGAAAGGAGAATGGGAAGACAGGGGTTCTGTCTTTATCTCCCTGCAATAATAGTTATTTTCCTTGTAATCCTTTATCCTCTCATCTACGCCTTGGTGATGAGTTTTACAAACTACAGGCCAACGAACCGAAATACTGATGTAGTAGGGTTAGCCAATTATGCGAAGATATTGACTGATTCTGAGTTCTGGGCTGCGATGGGAAGATCCTTGTTCTTCACAATAGTCTCTCTTTCAATGCAGATTATTATAGGTCTTGCACTTGCCCAGCTTCTTAATCATCCACGACTTAAATTCAAAATGCTCTTCAGAGGGCTTGCAATCACACCTTGGCTGATACCAACGGTTTCTGTCGCTATCATTTTCAAGTGGATGTTCAATGATTTGTATGGCATTCTCAATTTCCTTCTTGTAGATATTGGCATCCTTGATAAGCCATACGCTTGGATGAGTGGAGGCGCAACAGCTATGTTTATCCTCATTCTTGCCAATATATGGAGAGGTACCCCTCTGATGCTCACAATGTTCCTTGCAGGACTTCAGGGTATACCAGGTGACTACTATGAAGCTGCCAAAGTAGATGGTGCAAGTGCATGGTATTCCTTCAGGAAGATAACTCTTCCTCTGCTTCTTCCTGTAATTATGGTATCTGGTGTATTGAGGTTTATCTGGACATTCAATTTCTATGATCTTCCATGGGTTATGACTCAGGGTGGACCGGCAGATGCAACTACAACAACACCTGTTTATGCATATAAGAGAGCATTCAGTTCATATCGTCTTGGAGAGGGATCTGCTATATCCATCATTCTCTTCATAGTCCTTATTCTCTTTGCTGTTATTTATTTCAGAGCAAAGAAGTATCAGGACAAGATTTATAAGTAAGGAGTGTTGAAATGACAAAAACATCAAAGGAAAAACTGAAGACAGCTGGAATAAATATTCTTGCGATAGCTGTTCTTATTCCGATATTGTTCCCTATATACTGGCTTGTAATCTCTGCACTTCAGAGTCCAGAATCTATTATATCGATACCGCCCAAATTGCTACCGACTGATTTTTCTCTTTATTTTGTGAAGAAGGTATTCACCGAATTCGGAGTTGGGCAATATCTGTTGAACAGTGTATTACTCTCTGTTTTGGCAACGGCTCTTACTCTTTGCATCGCATGCTTGGCTGCTTTCAGCTATACAGCATATAGATATCGTATGAGAGAAACTTTCTCGAAGTCGATATTGTTCGTGCATATGTTTCCGCAGATTCTTATAATCATTCCGCTTTATCTGCTTATGAGTAAGCTGCATCTTATCAATACATGGGCTGGATTGACGCTGTGCTACATCGCATTTGAAATGCCGATATGTGTCTGGACTATGCAGTCCTATTTTGAGACAATTCCTCGTGATTTGATAGATGCTGCAGAGATTGATGGTCTTACAAGGCTTAAAACGTTACCAAAGATTTTCCTTCCAGTAGCACTGCCTGGACTTGCTGCCTCTGGTATTATGACATTTATCGGAATCTGGAATAACTTCCTTCTCTGCAACACTCTCATCATCGACGCTGATAAGAAGACACTTCCGGTAATCGTAGCTGATTTCGCATCAAGGGATAACATGATGCAGGGTGATATCCTTGCGGCTTCTCTTGTTGTTTGTATTCCATCATTCCTCTTTGCATTGTTCGCACAGAGATATCTTGTTGGAGGACTTACACAGGGTGCTGTGAAGGCGTGATATGAAAATAACAGATGTAAAAACACGTTTTATAGATCAATATCTCTTTGTTGAAATCTATACAGATGAGGGGATCAAAGGTATTGGGGAATCAGGCGCTTGGGCTTTTCTGGAAGCTTCCGCTGAAGCTGTTAATACCTTCAAACGATATCTGATAGGAAGTGATCCGCTTCTTATTGAACAGAACTGGCAGATGCTATATCGATGCTATCATTTCAGAGGTGCAGCTATAATGGGGGCACTTAGTGCTGTGGATATAGCACTCTGGGATATAGCGGGAAAGTATTATGGGGTTCCTGTTTATAAGTTGTTAGGTGGGAAGGTTCGGGATAAGGCTAGGGTTTATTATCATGTGTATGGTGCTTCCAGAGAAGAGCTAGTAAAAGGTTGTCTGGATGCTAAAGAGAAAGGTTTTACTGCGGTTGGGCACCTTACTCCTTTTATCAACGAACCACGTACAAAGATTGCGCCTTTTGAGTCATATGCAAAACGAATGGAAGATGGAATAGAGAGTGTACGTCAATACCGGGAAGCCGTTGGTAATGATGTGGATCTCTGCATCGAAATGCATAGACAACTGACAATTCCTGAGGCAATTACTTTTGGCAGGGAAATTGAGAAATACCATCCATATTTCTATGAGGATCCTGTAAAACCCGACAATATTGACGATATGGCAAAAGTCGCGGAAAAGGTGAATGTTCCTATTGCTACAGGCGAGCGTTATCATTCTATGTATGAATTTGCGATGCTTATTGCTCTTAATGGGTGTTCATATGTGCGTCCTGATGTATGTATGTGCGGAGGAATTACGCATTCAAAGAAAATCGCGGCACTTGCTGAAGCTTTCGGCGTGCAGGTCGTTCCGCATAATCCGCTTAGCCCTGTAAGTACAGCTGCATGTATGCAGATTGCAGCCTCATGCCCTAATTTTGCTATACAGGAATATCCGATTGGAGAAGATGCTCCACCTAAAAACAGGATAGTGAAAAGTACGATAAAACTAGAGAAGGGCTTTCTGATTGTTCCGGACTCGCCTGGAATTGGCATAGAGCTTGAAGACGAGGCTGAGCAGGAATATCCATACAAGCCAAGAGCTTATGTGACAAGAATCCAGGAAGATGGATCTGTTTACGATCAGTAATCATTAAGGAGGGTAGGTATTTTATATGAGGACATATTCGGAGATACGAGAAGAAGTATTCAGGGATGATGGAAAAGGGTATCCAGCTAAAACGCTTGTCGATATGGAACTAAGGCCAGGATTCGATGATGCAAAAAAATATCGAATAGGTCCTATGCTTGCAGCTAATGAAGCACAGCTTGCGATGCTTGCTGAACAAGGAATAGTGCCTAAGGAAGAAGCGAAGAAGATATTTTCCGTTATGGAAAATGTTGATTACTCCAGATATGAGACCATGGAATATACAGGCGAGTTCGAGGATCTTTTCTTTCAGATTGAAGATGAGCTTATAAAGAAAACCAATGGCTTGGCTGGAAATATCCATATAGCAAGAAGCAGGAATGATTTATCGCTGGCAATGGACCATATTGTTGTGAGGACAGGGATTCTCGAAGTCATGCATGAAATGCTCTTGCTGATGGAGACTGTAGGTGCATTTGCCGCAGAGCATCGTAATACCCTGTGTGTTGCATATACTCATACTCAGCATGCCCAGCCTAGCGTTTTCGGGCATTATTTTCTTGGTTTTTTTGATGTTCTATATAGAGATATGGAAAGGCTGGCAAGGGCCTATGACAAAGCAAACTCATCTCCTTTAGGGGCTGCTGCAATCACTACTTCAGGTTTCTCTGTAGATAGACAGCGAGTAGCGGATCTGATGGGATTCTCATCAGTGATAGAGAATTCGTTTGATGCGATAGGAAATATCGACTTCAATATAGAGACGGCTTCGGCAATAATGCTTGCTGCTGTAGATATTGGACGTGTCATAACAGATTTGGTTCTGTGGGCAACAGAAGAGATGAATATGATAAGACTATCTGATGGTTATATCTCTACTAGTTCAATTATGCCTCAGAAAAGGAATCCTATAGCTCTTGAGCATCTCAGAAGTTCTTTATCAATGGTGAAAGGCCTTTCTTCTACGATAATTGACGGATATTTCAAGAGTCCTTATGGAGATATATCTGATCATGAGGATATAGAGCCAATATTGACGCAGAATATGGAGCTTTTCAAAAAGAATATCAGGATATTGCGCTCTGTTATTGCTACTATGGATGTAAATAAAGAACTTCTTGATAAGAGGGCACATGAAAGTTTTTCGGTGGTAACAGAGATGGCTGATACAATAGTGAGAAAGACTGACCTCCCGTTCCGTACAGCTCATCATATAGTTTCTACTCTCGTAAAGCGTGCGGAGAAAGAAGGGAAGAATATAAAGGCTATTGATAAGGAATTCTTCTCTGGTATTTATGAAGAAGTTTCAGGTAAGCCTTTCGATGGCGATTTCAATGATATTGTTCTGAGTATGAATCCAGAACATTTTGTTAAAATCAGGGAAGTTTATGGTGGCGTAGGCCCTAATGCTATGAATGATATGATAAACTCAGCAAATAAAAAACTTGATTCCTGGGATAAATGGCTTTCTGAAAAGGAGGAACTTTTGAAGATTGCAGACAGAAATCGAAAAGATGTTGTAAAATCATTTATGGGATGAGGATTTATGGCATCAACAACTCTGAGTGATAAAGCATATATCGGAATTAAGGAACTTATTAGAAATGGAAAATATCTTCCAGGAGAACCTCTTCCAGAAGAAGAGTTGTCTAGAATCCTAAATATGAGTCGAACTCCTATTCGGGTGGCTCTGCAGAGACTTCAGGAAGATATGATAGTTTCCATTAAACCAAGAATGGGAGCGGTTGTTGCTACGCTGGATTTATCTCAGCTGTGTAGTCTTTATGAGGCGAGAGAGGCCATTGAAGGAATGGTTGCACGTTTGAATTGCAGAAAGGCAATAAATGTTTCTCCTTATGAGGAATTGCTTTGCGCATATGAGGCTACTGCTGAGATTGCTGATCCTATAAAACGCGATGAGAGTTTTGATGAATTAAATAACAAATATGTGAAACTGCTTTCACAGGGCTGTAGCAATTCCATTCTTTCAAAGATGATGCTTTCGATACAGGAAAAGGTGCATTCATTGGATAGAGTATCCCATCTCATTCCTATTTTCCCTGATATCGGTGCGAAAGAAAGAATGGATGTGCTTCGAGCTATTATCTCCAGAGATGAACAGAAGTCAGAAAATATGGCAAGGCAACGTATCAGGAATTGCCTTAAAAGAATTCTTGATGCAGCTATGCCACATTAATAGAGAGGAAAAATATGGACGATCTTGAAAAAAGAGCATTGGAATATCATTCAAAAGATGGGGTGGCTGGAAAGGTGTCGGTTGTTCCGACAAAGCCATGTACTACAGCAGAGGATCTTGCTTTGGCATATACACCAGGGGTTGCAAAGCCCGTGCTGAAGATTGCAGAGAATCCGGAAGATGCCTATCGCTATACATCTAAGGGCAATCTTGTTGCTGTAATTTCCAATGGAACAGCAATCCTTGGCCTTGGTAATAAAGGTGCATTGGCATCAAAGCCTGTTATGGAAGGAAAGGGTGTTCTCTTCAAGAGATTTGCAGATATCGATGTTTTTGATATCGAAATCAATGAAAAAGATCCAGAAAAAATCGTGGAGATAGTTAAAGCCATATCTCCTACATTCGGAGGAATCAATCTTGAGGATATAAAGGGACCTGAATGCTTCTATATCGAAAAGGAGCTCATCAAACGTTGTGATATCCCGGTATTCCATGATGATCAGCATGGAACCGCTATCATAGCAACTGCAGGGCTTATGAATGCTGCAGAGATTATAAATAAGAAACTTTCAGATCTCCGTGTTGTTGTAAATGGGGCAGGTGCTGCTGGAATAAGCTGCGCCAGAATGTTCATAGCAGCTGGGGTTAAGAAAGAGAATGTAATCATGCTTGATAGCCATGGTGTTATCTACAAAGGCAGGGAAGGCTTAACAGCGGAAAAAGAAGAGTTTGCTGTCGATACAGATAAGAGAACTCTTGCAGAAGCTGTTGATGGCGCTGATGTTTTCATGGGACTTTCCGTTGCAGGATGCCTTAAGGGAGAGATGCTGAAGACAATGAATGCAAACCCTATAGTCTTTGCTATGGCTAACCCTGATCCTGAGATAACCCCAGAGGAAGCAAAGGCTGCAAGGAATGATGTTATCATGGCAACAGGACGTTCTGATTATCCAAACCAGATTAATAATGTGCTTGGCTTCCCGTTTATCTTCAGAGGAGCTCTCGATGTAAGAGCGACAAGAATAACAGAGAATATGAAGATGGCTGCGGCAAATGCACTTGCTTCTCTTGCCAAGGAAGCAGTTCCTGAAGAGGTAAGAAAGGCATATGGTGGTGAGGATTTCTCGTTTGGAAGAAATTACATCGTTCCGAAACCATTCGATCCAAGGGTTATTGAGTATGAAGCTGTAGCAGTTGCCAAGGCAGCTTGCGCTGATGGAGTCGCTCAGAAACCAATAACAGATTGGGATGCATACAGGGAAAGCTTGAAGAATAGAATGAAGAAATACTGGAAGTAATATTGCTTCGGCATGAAATACTCCATCCTGAGACTCAAAAGCAATGCGAGGCAGGATGGAGTATATCCCTTTATTACGGGAAAAACGTCGGTGAATGGTAATTTTTATGGCTTCACCGACGATTATTTCGAGTTTCAGAGACTCTTCTCTTCTGTATTTGATAATCCAGATCGTGCAGAGAGCGTTGTGCGTTTTCTAATGGTAGAAGTAGCGGATACTCATATAGGGAGATTATAGATAAAACAGGAATAAAAGGCGGAGGGGGCTATCTAAACTTCTTAATTCGCTTGTTGCAAGTGATTTTGTCATGAATTATGTTCTATTTGGAGCTTTCAAGAGAGATGTTCATTATAAACTTGTTGATCCTTTTGCCTCTTCTATCTTCGTTTTATAGAAGGATCTGAGTCTCTGAATATGGATTTCTGGGCACGGAATGTCATATCTCCGCCGATAGTCGTATGGCGTGGACTTGCATTTGAGAATGTATGTTTTACTCACATACCGCAGATTAAGAAAGCTCTCGGTATCAGCGGTGTTATAACACGTCAATCAGCTTGGACAAAACGGCCTGATGAGACAGAATGCGTACAGGAGGATCTCATAATTGAAAGACGTGATAATGTTGCTAACATGTGTGAAATTAAGTTCTATTCTGACGATTTTTCCGTTGATAATGATTGCTATCGCACCATTTTGAGACGTAGCCGCATTCTTTGTGATTTTCTTCCTAAAAAGATGATTGTTCACAATACTTTAATTGCCACCTTTGGTCTGGCATACAATGCTTACAGCAGTATCTTCTCAAATGTCGTGACACTTGAGGATTTATTCTCAACATGATCTTTTTATATGTAGGATGGTATTTATTTGCTGATTTTAAAGTTTCTGATTATAATGTTTCTGAAATTAAATTCAGAAAGAGGTGCTTTATGTTCATAGCTCGTGCTGAAGAACTCAAAAGAGCAAAAGCCTTTCTTGGTTCGAATGATACAGCGATGCTTGTCTACGGAAAACGAAGAGTCGGGAAAACAAGGCTCATAAAGGAAGCAATTTCTTCATGTTCCTGTCCTGTCATTTCCTATCAGTGCTCGTCGGAGTCATATGAGATGAATCTTGAAGCATTCTCTGTTGAACTTAGAGCTGTATTTGCGGAGCCATATCTTTCTTTTCAGACTTTCTATGATGCATTTACCTATCTTGAAATGAGGAAAGAGAAAATAATAGTTGTCCTTGATGAGTATGGGGAGCTGAAAAAGACATATGATGCAGCAGATTCAATGCTCCAGAGAATTATTGATAAACTGAAATATTCTGGCATTAAGGTTATTGTCGCGGGCTCAGCTGTCAGCTTGATGAAAGAGCTTCTTGATGAGGATAATCCTCTCTTTGATAGATTCGGAACTGTTATCCATCTTACAGAATTTGATTATTATGATGCTGCGCTTTTCTATCCGTCACTTTCACCCAGAGATAAAGTTGCATATTATGCGGTTTTTGGAGGGAGTCCTAATGTGCTTGAAACTCTGGATCCTTCGCTTGGGTTGGAAGCCAATATAGAGAACTTGCTTCTTTCTCCTGATGGGCGTGTCCGCTCATTTGTCGAGCGTTCATTATTGCAGGAATATGGGAAAATTGGATCTGCCTTGACGATTTTTCAGACTATAGGAAACGGCAAACGGACATATACGGAAATCAAGAACAAGGTGGATCCTTCTAATACTGGCAATCTTGCGCGCCTTCTTGATAAATTCACATCGAATGAGGCGATAAGAAAAGTAAGCCCAATAAATCATAAAGATGAGAGGAAACGTACATTCTATAGACTCTCAGAGAATCTTCTTCGATTTTATTTTACTTATGTTTATCCAAACAGGTCGAGAATTGAGGCTATAGGAGAGAATGCAGTTTATTCCTCTCTGGTAAAACCTTCGCTTGATACATACATAAGTTTTCGATTTGAGGAAATAGTAGCTTCGTATTTCTCTAGACTTGCGCGAAAGGGAACGCTTCCTGGCATTATTGATATCGGGACATACTGGTATGATGATAAGAATACCCATATGAATGGGGAGTTTGATTGTGTCCTCGAATATGATTATGGATATGATGTCTACGAAGTGAAGTATCTTAAGGGCAGGATGACAAAAGAGTTTGCTGAAGAGGAAAAAGTGAAGATTTCCTCTATAAAGGCATTTAAGCCACATCGTATCGGTTTTGTTTCAATCGATGGCTTTGATTTCAGCAGTGATGTGTATGATTTAGTTTCTGGAGATAGTCTTTATGCTGCCGAGCTGGAATAGGATTGCTGCAAAAACGGCATTTCATGAAGATCGGAAATAAGGCTTGTAATCTGGCCTGAATGAAAGCGGAGCCCGTTTCTGATTCTTCAGTCTTTATGATAATATTCAGTTATGGATATCGATGAAGGGAAAAAAGAAGTAGCCTTATTCATGGCAAGATGCTATAACCGGGGACTTACTACTGCCACTGGCGGGAATATAAGCATGAGAATTGGTGATATCATGCTGATAACCCCATCGGGAAAGGATAAAGCTTCTCTTGTTGGTTCTGATATCGCAGAAGTCAGAATTGCTGATGGTGTGAATCTTACTCCTGATAAAAAACTGAGTATCGAAAGTGGCATGCATCGATTGATTTATCTGAAAAGAAACGATGTGAAAGCTGTAGTGCATTCCCATTCGACATTCTCCTGCCTTTTCTCAGCTTCTGAAGAGGAGATTGATACCTCCTTGATAGCTGAAAACTGGTTTTTACTGGATAAGGTAAGGAAGGTGTCGTATGCTTTAATGGGAACGGATGAGCTTGCAGAAGCTGTCTCTGAAGCAGCCGTATCAAATAATGCATTGCTGCTTGAGAATCATGGGGCATTGGCAGTAGGTAATTCCCTTCTTTCAGCTTTCGATAGACTGGAATGCCTAGAGCAGGCTGCAAAGCTTACATATCTTTCGCGTGCTGTCAGAGTACGTGGACTTACTGGTGAAGAAAGAGCAGAAATTGCTCTGATGAGATAGGAGAGTGTTATGGATAAAGCAACCCTTGAAGCTCTGAAGGACAGGGCTTTTGAGATAAGGTGCAGTACGATTCGTGAGATTTCATCCTTCGGATCTGGCCACATCGGTGGAAGTATGTCGATAGTCGAGATTCTGACATATCTCTATTACAAGGAGATGAACATAGATCCCGAGAATCCGAAGAAGGAGGAGAGAGATAGGCTTGTAGTTTCAAAAGGACATGCAGGCCCGGCTGTATATGCAACCCTTGCTTCCAAGGGTTTCTTCCCAGAAGAGTGGCTTTCAACACTCAATCAGGGTGGGACAAAACTTCCTTCTCATTGTGATATGACCAAAACACCTGGTGTGGATTTCACTGGCGGATCTCTGGGACAGGGATTTTCAGCAGCTGTCGGTATCGCGCTTGGTCAGAGAGTAAGAAAGCTCGAAGCGAGAACGTTTACCATCATTGGCGATGGTGAGTCTCAGGAAGGACAGGTCTGGGAAGCCGCGGAGTCTGCTGGAGCATGGAAACTCGATAACCTCTTTGCCTTCCTGGACCTCAATGGTCAGCAGCTTGATGGTTATACTCGCGATATCATTCCGCAGATTCATATCCCTGAGAGGTGGAAATCATTCGGCTGGGATGTCCATGAAATCAATGGTCATGATTTCAATGAGATAGAGAAAGCAATAGAGGACGCAAAGCTCTGCCATGGCATGCCCCATATGATTGTTATGAATACAATCAAGAGCTATGGCTATATTCCTGGAGAGGGAATAAAGAACAATCATTCGATGCCTATTACTCCTGAAGGAGCTGAAGAGGCTATCAAGGCACTTAAAGAGAGGGAGGGAAGAGCATGAAGGATGCACATGTATATTCACACTACAAAGAAGCTGTAATCGGAGCTGTTGTTGATCTTGCAAAGGAGCATCCTGAGATAGTTTTCCTCGATGCGGATCTTTCATCCTGTATCGGATCCACGACTTTCCAGAAAGAATTCCCAGATCGTTTCTTCAATTGCGGTATTGCAGAAGCTAACATGGTTGGAGTTGCCGCAGGTCTTGCTTCTACTGGTCTCGTTCCTTTCATCCATTCCTTCGGATGCTTTGCTTCTCGCCGTGATTACGATCAGCTTTTCATCTCTGTTGGATACACCCATCAGACAGTTCATGTAATCGGATCGGATCCTGGAATTACTGCACAGTACAATGGCGGAACACATATGCCATTCGAGGATATAGCTCTCATGAGACAGATTCCTGGAATGGTTATTGTAGAACCATCGGATGCGCAGTCTTTGTATGAGCTTACGCTTCAGGTTTATGAGAATGGTCATTCCTCATACATCAGAACACCAAGAAAAGGTATCTGCTTCAGATACTCTCCAGAGGACAAGATAGAGCTTGGAAAGGGAATTGAACTCAAGGATGGAGAGGATGTCGCTATCATAGCAACTGGCGCATTGATGGTTGATGCCGCACTGGGAGCTGAGAAGCTTCTTGCAGAGAAGGGAATCAAGGCAACTGTCATAGATCTTCATACGATAAGACCTCTCGATACAGCACTTATAGAGAAGGTTGCAGCTCGCACGGGCCATGTTCTTGTCTGTGAGAATGGCCGTTATGCAGGAGGAGTTGGCGAGATGATAGCTGCTCACCTTGCTTCAGTTAATCCTGTGAAGATGGGATTCGTGAATGTCGGTGAAAGATTCGGAGAGGTTGGTAATCTCAAATACCTTTCATCTGCATTCGGTTTCACAGCTGAGAATGTAGCTGCAGCCGCAGAGGAGCTTGCCAGAAAGTGAAAGTACAGCTTCAGCTGGAAACAATTCCAGTCTGGGATGGTGTGAAGGAAGGGAGCGAATGCTTTATCTGCTCCCTGATGAAGAAAGCTGAGGAAGATGGAGTCAGATACTATCTCTCCTCAGCTGTAATGACCCCAGAGGTGAGGGTGGAGATGAATAAGCATGGCTTCTGCCCTCATCATTCCTCCCTTCTTGCAGAAGGTGGCAAGCCTCAGTCCTTAGCGCTTGCTATGGATACTTACTATGATGAGAACAAGCGTCTTTTCACTCCGCTGATTGAGAAAATACAGGCATCTGGTAACGCGAGAAAAGCTGAAAAGGCTGCTGAAGCTCTCTTTGAAGCCGCACATTCAAGGGAAAAAGGCTGCTTGATCTGTTCAAGAATGGAGGAGAGGCTTCTTCGTTATTGCTATACAGTCGCCTCGCTCTGGAGAGATGATCAGGATTTCAGGAAAGCTCTCAATGAGTCGAAAGGATTCTGTCTTCATCATACGGAAGCCTTGATTAAGACTGCGAAGGAAGCTTTATCTGGTGATGACCTTGCAGGTTTTATAAAGGATATGGCAACGCTTCTGCAGAAAAACCTCGACAGGGTCCAGCATGATGACTGGTGGATGACACAGAAGTATAAGAGCGAGAATAAAGACAAACCTTGGAATGGCGCGGAAGATGCCCAGAAGAGAGCTGTCTATAAACTGATAGGAGAGGGCAGGGTCATAGATCCTGTCAGGAAGTAGCTTTCCTGTGTTTCTGCCTTAGCGGAAGCAGAAGCTGTCCATCATCATTCTTCCCCTCCGCAATTGTGCACCTTCTCAGGACTTCTTCGGAGAAGGTGTTCTTGTCAATGTGCAGATATTCGATATACCCCTTCTCGATTCTGTATACAAGGAATCTTTCCTTGTCTGGAAAGAGCGAGAAAGCAAGGGTCAGGGGTGTGCTGTATTTCTCATGGAATGCGATGGCTTTCTCCTTTCTTCCTTTCGCTAAGTATGAAGAAGACCAGAAGAGCGCCAAAAGCGGGCCTTTGTCATCCCAGATGAGGATATCAGCACCAAGAAGGTCTATATCCACATTAACAGAATCAGGAAAGAAAGGACGCAGTGCTGAAGCGACTCTCGCAGACACAGAGGAGTGTTTTGCTCTCATGCTTTTCGGAAGCTCCGG
The DNA here is from genome assembly GCA_949283235.1 of uncultured Spirochaetales bacterium. GTDB lineage: Bacteria > Spirochaetota > Spirochaetia > Sphaerochaetales > Sphaerochaetaceae > Ornithospirochaeta. The sequence goes on from CASDRY010000023.1 coordinate 20,315, forward strand.
AAGCATGAAATAAGAGCGCATCCCCTTTCTGAAAGCTTCGAATATCTCTATCTGTACTCTACTTTCCATTCCATCTCACTCACTGCTTTTATTGTATTGTAGATGGAGCATTCCTCGCTAGCTCTTTTTACAAGGCTTTCAAATTCATTCCTGTCCTCAACGCCAGAAGCTTTTATAAGGAGGGTAGTCTTTTCAAGAGTTGTAGGTACACTGTCTCTTTTTATACCGATGACTTCTATCTCAACTTCTTTCCAAGAACTCTTGTACTCAAATGAGGCAAGGGTTGAATAGAAACAGCCAGAGAGAGCTCCTAGAAGGTATTCATATGGTCCTGTTGACTGTGTGAAGTCAAACTCCTTTCCAAGGGCGTTCTCGAAGAAACGCCTCTCTGATGTAAAATGCGCGGTAATTGTTCTTCTCTGTCCCATGCCCAAAGTATAGCACAGAGCAGCTCAGGAACGTATAGCTCTAGCTGCAATGAATGCTGTAGCGAAGGCCCATGTCAGGCTATAGCCTCCGCAGTCTGCATCCACATCTATGATATCTCCAGCGAAATACAGACCTGAAACCAGCTTTGATTCCATTGTGTCAGCATTAATCTCAGCTGTTTTGACACCACCAGCTGTGGACATCGCACTCTCTGCTATTGCTGATGCTCTGAAGCTATGCCTTGATGATCTCTCTGTGATTAATAACTCTTCCTTTTTTGAGAGATTGCCAAGCTTTTTATCCGCAATCTCACCAAGAAGTGCTTCCCCGAGTCTTGGTGGAACTGGAAGCGCGTTTTTCACAAGCATTGCGCCTTTCCGCTCTCTTAATGTTTTAATGTCAGGGGAGGCAAAGCATATTGTTATCTCCTCGCGTCCATTGAGAAGATAGGAGAAATTCTCGGCAGCCGGTCCTGAAATACCTCTTTTTGTCACGACTGCCATATCAGAGACAGACTTCTTTCCTTTCCTCAGCTCAAGACTTAATGATATCCCTTCCGCATCTTTCAGTGATGGCTCTAGTGCGATGGCGGCAAGAGCGGGGTGGGGCGAGGTAATTGAATGTCCCAAGCTCTTTGCAAGATGATAACCAGAGCCATCTGAGCCAGTGTGAGGATAAGCATTACCTCCCGTAGCTATTATGATATTCCTTGCTTTTATCACACCTGAATCAGTTGTTACAGAGAAGATTCCATCCTCTTTGGTTATCTCGAGAGCCTTTCCATGAATGACGTTTGTATCATTCTTTAAAAGCGCACCCAGAATATCTTCAGCATCTCCTTTTAGAGGGAAGATTTTCCCATTCTCATCAGAAGGAGAGATTCCCAGCTTTTTAAATCTTTCAATTATCTCTGCTGGAGAGTGTGAATAAAGAACCTTCCTTATGAAGGGAAGGTTACCATGATAATGGCTGAGAAGCTCCTGGACAGAACTATTGTGGGTATAATTGCATCTGCCTCCACCTGTCAGGAGAAGCTTCCTGCCGCACTCCTCATTTCTTTCAAGAATCGCCGCCTCGGAAAGGAGCGAAGAAGCATAGAGCCCAGCCGCTCCTCCTCCGATAATCAGCGTATCAATCATTTCTTCTCTTCCTGGACAACTGAAAGATGAAGCTCTTCCAGCTGCTTCTCCTCTACATATGATGGGCTATCATCCATAGGAGAAAGAGCTGCGGTATTCTTCGGGAATGCGATTACTTCCTTGATTGACTGCTCGTTTGCGATGATCATGCAGAGTCTGTCGATTCCCGGTGCGATTCCTCCATGTGGTGGTGGACTGAAGCGGAATGCATCGAGAAGGAATCCGAAACGCTCCTTCGATACCTCATCTGGGATATTACAGATCCTGAATATTCTCTTCTGGAGTTCTACATCGTGGATTCTTATCGAGCCGGATGCGAGCTCATAGCCATTGAGAACAAGATCGTAAAGATCGCCCTTTACAGAACCTGGATCTGATTCAAGAGTATTGAGATACTCTACCTGTGGCATTGAGAACATATGATGTGCAGCTTCCCAGTGTCCTTCTTCCTCGTTGTATTCGAAGAGAGGGAAGTCGATAATCCAGCAGAACTCAAAGCCTGGCTTGATTACTCCAAGGTCAGCTCCGAGGCGAGAACGTACAGCACCCATAGATGTACAGCACTTCTTCCAGTCCTTCTCAGCTATGAGAAGAATTACATCTCCATCCTTTGCTCCTGTTTCTGCGAGAACCTCGTTTTCCATACCTTGGAAGAACTTCGAGACACCACCGCTGATGCTTCCATTCTCACACTTCATCCAGGCAAGACCATGCGCTCCATATATCTTCGCGGCACTTTCAAGTTCTGAGAGATACTTTCTCGTATACTCATGTCCCTCTGTCTTAGGTGCCACGACATACTTTACGTATCCACCCTCTGCGAGCGTATCTGTAAAAGCTTTGAATGATGATTTGGAAGCGAACGAGGCTGCATCCTTGATTTCAATCCCGAATCTGAGGTCAGGCTTGTCACAGCCATATGTGTTCATAGCATCGTGATATGATATGCGTCTGAAATGTGCTGGCAGTTCTACATTAAGAACTTTCTTGAAGACGCTCCCGAAAAGATCTTCCATTAAAAGAAGAACATCATCACGCTTTACATAGCTCATCTCGATATCGAGCTGAGTGAATTCAAGCTGTCTGTCTCCTCTTGGGTCTTCATCCCTGTAGCAGCGGGCAATCTGGAAATACTTATCAAATCCGGAAACCATCAACAGCTGCTTATAAAGCTGAGGGGACTGAGGCAGGGCAAAGAATTTGCCAGGATAGATTCTTGAAGGAACAAGGAAGTCCCTAGCACCCTCTGGAGTGCTTCTGATGAGAGTAGGAGTCTCGATTTCAAGGAAATCCGTGTTGTAGAAATACTCCCTTATAGCACGGACTATCTCATGTCTCATCTTTATGCGCTTCTGCATTCCGAAGCAACGGAGATCAAGATAGCGGTATTTGAGTCTGAGATCTTCTCTCGAGTTATTCTCCTCATCAATCATGAAGGGGAGTGTGTCACACTTCGAAAGCACTTCGATTTTCTCAGCTTTAACTTCTACCTCGCCTGTCTCCATCTCTGGATTGATCATCTCATCAGGGCGGCGGCGTACTATACCTTTTACAGCGATACAGTACTCAAGCTTGAGATCATTAGCTGCTCTGTGGAGGCTCTCGTCGGCATCATCGTCAACAACAACCTGTGTGATACCATAGCGGTCACGGAGATTGATAAAATGAAGAGCTCCGTGGTTTCTGTTCCTGTGCACCCATCCATTGAGTACAACTGTCTTTCCTTCATCTGCAGCTCTAAGACTTCCGCATGTTGCTGTACGCTGCATGAATGCTTCTTCCATAGGATTCCTCCGGCTAACGAGGATTCTATCATCTCGAAAGACAAAAGAAAAGCGAGCATGCGCTGTTTGTCCGTGGGGGGATCTGAGGTTTTCTGCGCTCATGCTCGCTGTCTGTAATATCGCATTTTTCCTGCATTTTGAAAATGAAGAAATCGTGAAGTTTTGAATTGTTTTATTTGGACGATTTTCTCTTCTACCACGTATAAAATAGGCTTACTCTTCACTTCTGTTATGAAAAATACCCTGTTTTAGCTATATTTTGTTAGATTTGCGAACAAAAATTAAAAATTAATTTATTTTCAATAATACTTACCAAATATTAAGTACTAATCCAAGTTTAGTAAAAATGGAAACGTTAGGCAATGACTTCAATCATTGCCTAGTTCCGCTTTTTGTGTGCCTCACTTCCCCTTTGGAAGCTCTCTGACCACGAATCTGTTTTCCTGAAGATATCTTATAGCTTCGACAGCTGCACGGGCTGCGCTTGTTGTCGTTGTATAAGGTATGTGGGCTTTTATCGTCTCCGTTCTGATATCATCATCGCTCTGTCTGGATCTCCATCCCATAGGAGTGTTGATAATCAGATCAGCTTTCTTCTCTCTGATGTAGTCCACAATATTAGGATGCCCATCCTGAGTCTTGAGCACGACATCTGCAAGAATTCCCTCACTGTAGAGATCCCTTGCCGTTCCCTTTGTCGCAAGAATGTGGAATCCAAGTTCCTCCAGTGCTTTCGCTATAGGTACAATCGTCTTCCTATCTTTGCTGTTGACGCTTATTATCACTCTTCCTGATGTCGGAAGCTTGTTGAAAGCAGCTGCCTGGCTCTTCGCATAAGCTTCTCCGAAAGTCCTTCCGTATCCAACAACCTCTCCAGTACTCCTCATCTCAGGACCAAGAGCAGGATCTACATGGGGGAATCTGTCAAAGGAGAATACAGCTTCCTTTATTGCCCATCCAGTGATACAGCGGCCTTCGCTATAGCTTCCTTCCTCTTTCACAAGTCCCTGCTTAACAAGATCCTCTCCCTGCCATACTCTGACAGCAGCTTCTACAAGGTCCACTCCGCTGGACTTCGAGATGAATGGAACTGTGCGGCTTGCCCTTGGATTCACTTCTATGATGTAGAGCTTTCCATCCTTCTCAGCAAACTGGATATTCATAAGCCCCTGCACATTCAGATACTTGGCAAGCTTAAGTGTCCATTCCCTCATCTCCTGAAGTATTTCTGGCTTGCTCTTGTATGGAGGGAATACCGCTGCGCTGTCACCGGAATGTATTCCAGCAGCTTCTATATGCTGAAGTATTCCCCCGATATACACAGACTTCCCATCGGAAACCGCATCGAGATCATACTCGAATGCATCCTCCAGGAACTGATCGACAAGAACAGGGGAGTCTTCCGAGACAGTAACCTCAGGCTTCTTGATGAATTCCTCAAGTCCTTCATCATCGTAAGCGATGAACATAGCCCTTCCGCCAAGAACGAAGGATGGTCTCAGCAGGACCGGGAATCCTATCTCATGTGCTTTTTCCTTAATCTCTGCAACGCTCGCCGCGCTTCTGTTTTCAGGCTGTCTGAGTCCCAGCTTTCTGACAACTTCCGAGAAAAGGCCTCTGTCCTCTGTCTCATCAATACTTTTGAGAGAGGTTCCGATTATATGAGCGCCATTCCTTTCAAGTTCAGCTGCCATATTAAGCGGTGTCTGGCCTCCAAGCTGTACAACAACATCCCTTGTCCCTTCCTTCTCCATGATTGAAAGAACATCTTCTGCTGTAAGAGGTGCTATATAAAGCCTGTCAGAGGTGTTGTAATCTGTGGAAACTGTCTCAGGGTTGCTGTTTATCATGACAGTTTTTCTTCCTAGCTTCCTGAATGCCTTTGATGAGAGGGTGCAGCAGGTATCGAACTCAAGTCCCTGTCCGATTCTGTTAGGCCCCGATGCCACGATAATAACAGCATCCTTTCCAAGTCCTTCTCCCTCATCCTGCTCTCCGTATGAGGTATAGCAGTAAGGGGTGAGAGCTTCAAATTCTCCTGCACAGGTGTCTACATAGTGACGAGCTGGAATGAGGCGCATAGGAGGTTTCTTACCTGAAAGCATTTCGATGTATCTATCTGAAAGACCAGCTTTCTTTGCTTTGAGATATAGCTCTTCTGTGAGATTCCCTTTCTCAAGCTCATCCTCAAGCTCCTTCTCTTCCATCAGAAGGTCAAGGAAGTAGATATCAAAGCCTGTGATCCTGGAAAGCTTCTCCAGGTCTGTCTCTCCATTCTTTATCGCTGTAAATGCTGCAAGGTATCTCAAGGGGTGTGCAGAGCGAAGGAGAAGATCGGCATCGTACTTCTTCTCATCCAGTGCCATTATTCCTTCCAGCTTCTGCTCGGATGATCTGAAAGCTTTATTCATAGCTTCCAATGCGGTTCTTCCCAGAGCAAGTGTCTCTCCGACGGATCTCATCTGTGTTCCCAGAGCTGAAGCTTCAAGCGGGAATTTCTCCAGCTCGAAGCGCGGAACTTTGACAGCTACATAATCAAGAGCCGGCTCAAAGCAGGATACGGATTCTCCTGTTATCTCATTCTTGACCTCATCTAGGGTGTATCCGATAGCAAGCTTTGCTGAAATCCTTGCAATAGGGAAACCCGTTGCTTTGCTTGCGAGGGCGGAGGATCTTGAGACTCTTGGATTCATCTCTATGACTATCATCCGGGAATGATCTGGGGAGAGTGCGAACTGAACGTTCGAGCCGCCGCAATCGACACCGACAGCACGGAGTATTTCTATCGAGGCAGTTCTCATCTTCTGGTATTCTCTATCGTTCAGTGTCTGGATCGGAGCGATTGTAATGCTATCCCCTGTATGGACACCCATAGGGTCCACATTCTCGATTGAGCAGACTATTATCGCATTATCCTTCCTATCCCTCATTACCTCCATCTCAAACTCCCTCCATCCAATGAGGGACTCCTCGATAAGGATTTCATGTACAGGACTCATCTGCAATGCGTGCTCACAGAGAGGAATGAAGTCTTCCTCTTTCTCCGCAATGGAACCACCCATTCCTCCGAGCGTGAATGATGGCCTTATTATAAGCGGAAGAGGAATCTCTTCCTTGATCTTCAGTGCTTCTTCAAGGCTGTGTGCAATACCGCTTCTTGCGCTCTCGTATCCGAGTTCTGTTACGATTTCCTTGAACTTTCCCCTGTCTTCAGCTTTCTCGATAGCTTCTGCAGAGGCTCCTATCACCTTCACGCCATACTTTTCAAGGATTCCTTCCTTCTCAAGCTCCATCGTAAGATTGAGAGCTGTCTGTCCTCCCATAGTTGAGAGTATTGCATCCGGGCCTACCTGATCGAAGATTCTCTCTATATATTCCTTCTTGAGCGGTTCGAGAAAGATATGATCAGCAATACCCGGAGTTGTCATGACAGTTGCTGGGTTAGGGTTGATGAGGGAAACCTCGTACCCTTCTTCCTTTAATGCGCGTACAGCCTGGTTGCCTGAGTAATCGAACTCACAAGCCTGACCGATTACTATAGGGCCAGAGCCTATTACAAGTATGTGATGTATATCGTCTCTTCTCATCTTGCCTTCTCCACGAAAATATCAAAGATAGCTTCCGCCTCTTCCGGTCCTGGGGCAGCTTCGGGATGGAACTGAACTGAACGCACATTTAGAGTCTCGTCATAGAGGCCTTCAACTGTTCCATCATTAGCATTCTCCAGCCAGACTGAGGTTGTTTCAGGAAGCGACCCGCGTACTGTCATGAAGCCATGGTTCTGTGCAGTTACGAATGTTCTTCCTGTAAGGGAGTCTCTGACAGGCTGGTTTGAGCCATGATGACCGAACTTCATCTTCTCTGTTTTCCCTCCGATGGCTATTGTTATTATCTGGTGGCCAAGACAGATTCCCTCGATAGGAAGCTTTCCGATAAGACCCTTTACCAATGCGACAGCATCTGTAAGCAGGGCAGGGTCTCCAGGTCCGTTTGACAGGAAGAGTGCATCTGGGTTGTCTGCAAGTATTTCATCTTCCGTCACGTTATGAGGAAAGAGCGTTATGGATACTCCTCTTTTATATAAGCAATCGATGATTGATTTCTTGATGCCGTAGTCAATGAGAGCAAAGTGCTTTCCGGGGTTATCTGGTGCTTTGTGAAAGCCTTTTCCAAGATCGGGATTGAGTATCTTCTTCTTTACTGAAACACCATCGATAAGATCGCGTTCTGTTATTGAGGGGAAGGAGGCTAATGCCTTCTCCGCTTCTTCTCTTTTATCAGGGGTGAATATGACAGCATTCTGTGAGCCATGATCACGGAGGTGAAGTGTAAGAGCTCTTGTATCAATGCCTTCTATGCCAGTGATTCCATGGCGCTTCATGAATTCGTCAAGCGTAATGCGGCCACTCATTACAGGGCCTCTGTAAAGCTTTCTTATGACAAAAGCTGTGGCTTTTATTCCATCGCTTTCGTTATCATCATCTGCTATTCCGTAGTTCCCGATCATGGGGCTTGTCGCAGTGACAATCTGCCCTGAGTATGATGGGTCTGTTAAGATCTCCTGATAGCCAGGTATTCCGGTATTGAATACAGCTTCCCCGATACTGATGGGGTTTTCTGCTCCGAATGCTATTCCAGAGAATTCCGTTCCATCCTTGAGTTTCAGTATTGCTTTTCTTTCCATTGGATTTTACCCAGGCAATAGTACAGTGTTTCCTTCTGGATTATCAACGGAATTGCACCAAAAACAACATAGCGCAACAATATTGCAACATTATTTATCTATAGTGATGTTCCCGTGTTCAGTGAAAATGGAGACCTCCGCGCTATCGACGCCACCTGCTGTGGGAACAGCTTCTCCATATACTTTTACAGCTCCTGACTCCGTTTCCCATCTAACGCTTCTGTCTCCTGCTATGACATTCACGTTTCCTATATCGGTTGTGGCGGTTATTATTCCATCCCCGATAGGAACTATATAGATACTGCCATTAATTGTGCTTGCTTCAATATTCCCAAGCGTCCCGATTGTCCTTATGAATCCTGAGGCGTTACTCAGCACAGAGTCGGTGCTTGTTGTATCTGTAAGGATTATATTTCCTGTGCTGTTTTCCACGGAAATTGCTGTGGACGAGGTTTCCGAGATCATCATGCTTCCGCTTTCGGAGGTGAATGAGATTGTTTTTGCAAGAACGCTTTCTATCGCGATATCCCCATGCACTGTATTCACAGTTATATCCTCAAGCCTTATCCAGGAAGGAACGACAACCTCTACAATACCTCTTCCTTCCGCTGATACCTCAATATCATCTCCGTCGGAATCAATCTGAAGCCTTCTTGTATGGTGTCCTATCACTTCCACATCGGAGCGGCTTGCAACTGAGATGAATACAGAGGCATCTTTCGTGTTTATCGAAATGGAGGTTTCCTCAGACACCGGTAATAAGGCAGGGGAGGAATCGCGGTAAGCAAAGATGCTCAAAGCAAGAATTGCCGCTATTATTGCAGCGGCAGCGATGCATAAAGGCATTCTGATGCGAGGCATCTTACTCATTATTCTCCCTTTCTGAATCTCTCGTCCCAGTCTTTTTCTTTATCAAAGGCCCTGTCTTCGGTTTCCTTGGCTTTGCGCTTGAGATTCTCATATTCCTTATTCAGTTCATCATCGGCTTCCTCATAGCTTGCTTCTATAGGGTCGTCTTTGCGATGTTCTCTGATTATATCATTTTCTGTCTGCATGGGAAGAATGAGGGCAAGTGCAAGATAAATAGCGACTCCAGGAAAGATTCCCGTGAAGAGGATTATCAGGAAAACAATGAATCTTGTCATCTGGGGATTCAATTCCCTCCATTCTGCAAGTCCTGTTACAACTCCGAATACCGGTCCCCTGGGAGAACGTGTCCATCTTTTTGTTTTCATCTGTTTTCCACTCTCTTCCTGAGTTCTTCAAGCTCTTTCTCGATCTCGTCGGATCTCTCCAGATCTTCAAATTCCCGATCCTTCTCAATGTCCTCAAAGGCATTCATCCTGTCAAGCTTTCCTTCCATCTCGCGGAATTTCGCTTCAGTATCCTTTTTCATCGATTCTCTGGCTTTTCTCTCATTTTTAGCCCTTTCTTCCTTTTCCTTGAGAATCCTGAAGCGAGCTTTTGATTCCGATAGCTTATCCTCAAGTGCGGAGATATCTTTTCTTGCCTCGCTTATCGTATTTCTGTTCTCATCAAGAAGCCTTGAGAATCTATCCGCATCCTTTCTTGAGAGAAGCTTCTCTGAAAGCGCTTCTCTTGCGAGGTCCTCCTTTCCCTTTGAGACAGCAAGAATAGCTCTTTTTTCCCATCTTTCCTCTGCTTCCTTAGCTTCTTTGATGTTCCTCTCGAGCTTCGCGCTTTCTGCCATTGCGGAGGCACAGGAACTTTTGAGTTCTATAAGAGTATCCTCCATCTCCTGAATCATCATCCTTAGCATCTTCTCTGGGTCTTCGGCTTTGTCCAGGAGGGCATTCATATTTGCATTTATGATATCCATGAATCGAGAAAATATATTCATAAGTACTCCTCTTCTATTCTATGCAGTAGCCGTGCCAATTACTATATTTTCTTTGTAATCATCTTATTAATTGGTCTTTGTAACCATAACAAGGTATAATTCGCCATATGGGAAGAGAGAATATAAGGGAAGGTATAGGAGAGAGCGAGGTATATCTCGATTTCATAGAGTCTGTTTCAAGAGCAGCCAAGGTCGATCGCCCTGTAATACTTGTCGGAGAAAGGGGAAGCGGCAAGGAACTTGCTGCCAGGAGGCTTCACTTCCTTTCAAAGAGATGGCAGGGACCTCTTGTTACAGTCAATCTTGCTTCTCTTCCTGATACTCTTATCGAGACAGAGCTCTTCGGTTATGAGAAGGGGGCTTTTACAGGAGCGTTGGGAACAAGGAAAGGACGCTTTGAGGAAGCGGAGGGAGGAACGCTGTTTCTCGATGAGATAGGGCTTGTTCCCCTTTCTGTGCAGGAGAAGATACTCAGAACTGTTGAGTATGGTACATATGAGAGGGTAGGTTCATCAGAGACAAGACAGGCTGATGTGAGGATTGTTTGTGCGACAAATGCTGACCTGCAGAAGCTTGCCAGGGAAGGTAGATTCAAGGAAGATCTTCTGGATAGGCTTTCATTTGAGGTTCTTTTCGTTCCTCCTCTCCGAGAGCGTGGACGCGATATAATGCTTCTCGCTAATCATTTCAGTGCGAGAATGGCTACTGAATGCAATCTTGATTACGTCCCATACTTCTCCCCTGAGGCTGAAACCCTTCTTCTGAATTATCCATGGCCAGGGAATATAAGGGAACTGAAGAATACTGTGGAGAGGGCTGTATATAGAAGCCGCACTGAGGAGATAAAGACAATAGATTTCGATCCTTTTTTGAACCCTTTCAGAAAGCCAGAACCAGAAAAGAAGAAAGAAGATATTATCCTTTCAGATTACCCTCATATCCATGAGGATGTGGATGTAGCTTTCTTCAGGAAAGCCCTCCTCGAAAGCGGAGGCAATCAGAGAAGAGCTTCTGAAAAGCTTGGTCTTTCTTATGATCAATTCAGAGGGGTATACAGGAAACTGAAAGACAGAATTATGCAGGATTGATAGGGAAATCTCTAACTTTTCAATTGTTGGGAAAATTAATTTCTTGCAAAATACGTGTATTGAGTTGTTATAATATATGCAATATACTTGCAATAGAGGTGAAAATAATGGCAGATACAACAAATTTCAGCTTGCGGATAGATAATGATCTCAAGAGACAGAGTGAGGTGCTTTTCTCTGAGCTTGGGATGAATTTGACAACAGCAATAAATGTTTTCCTTCGCCAGTCAGTGAGGGAAGGGGGATTTCCTTTTCAGGTCAGATTAGAAACTCCAAATAAGCAGACGATAGCTGCTATGGAAGAAGCTCTTTCTCTAATTGCTGATAAGAACACTAAGAGATTTTCCGTAGAGGAAGCTTTGAAGGAATTGAAGAAATGAGCTTTTGTTTTGGATAGCCCCATATACAGCAAGCCCTTCCTGAAAGCGAAAGCAACCAGAGAAGGGCCTTCTTGGATGAGATCATGCAGGACCTACAGGAAGAGCTATAGCAAGCAAGAGATAGACAATAGCTGTAGGAAAGAAGCCTGTGATTATAAACGCAAGAATCCAGAGAGCTCTCACTACCCACACCGGCATCGAGAGATATCTTGCAAGACCTTCAGCAACACCGAAGATTATCCCATTAGGAACGCGCTGGAGCTTCTTTTTATAGTCATAATCACGC
>CASDRY010000024.1 GCA_949283235.1 uncultured Spirochaetales bacterium
TATTATGATGCCAGTGATGTTGCAGCCTCGGCGCTGGCGAGACCTCACTGGGTAAGATCCATTGCTTTCACCCCATATAGCCTGAGACATTTACATCCATGGATTCCGTGCAGTGTTGGATTTCGCCCTGTTTCGCAGGCTCATCTATCCATGGATGCCTCTCTCATCACAAGCCCGTGGCTTTGCTTACAGCTTCCTTCGGATTCCACCTCGCGGTGGACACCCTTGCTGTTCAGCTAGAGATAAGCACTGCAACTCTCTCAAGGGTCTTCCACCCTCTAGCAATAAACCATGCCAGTCACACAAAAAGAAAACACCCATCACTATAAAGCAATGGGTGCTTTGATAGAGAAGAACTATCAGGAAAGAACGATATGCATCTTCTCTTTTATCTTAGCTATGTTCTCGTTTCCGATTCTGTTAGCCTTTGCTGTTCCTGTATGGATGATATCCCTTACCTCATCAAGGTGCTCCTCGTAGTAATGACGGCGCTCTCTTATCGGGGCAAGAATCTCATTCATTCTCTTCATCAGCAGCTTCTTGCAGGCAACACAGCCTATCTCCGCATTCTTGCACATCGAGCACACATTGCCAGCTTCTTCAGCATTGAATGCCTTATGATATGTATAGACTGTACATACATCAGGATTTCCAGAAATCTTGACTGAAATCCTGTTTGTATCAGTCACTGCATTCCTTATTTTCTCATTCAGCACATCTTCGCTATCAGAGAGATAAACAGCATTTCCAAGGCTCTTGCCCATCTTGGCGTTTCCATCAAGACCTGGAAGCCTGGAAACTGTCGAGAGCTTATACTCAGGCTCTGTTATCTCAGTGCCATACATGTCATTGAACTTCCTGACAATCTTCCTTGCAAGCTCAATATGAGGAATCTGGTCCTCTCCTACTGGAACAAGATCAGCATTGCAGAATGTGATATCAGCAGTCTGAGATACAGGATAGCCAAGGAAACCATATGTGAGCTCCTTGTATCCGTAATTCTTTGCCTCTGTCTTAATTGTAGGGTTATGACCAAGCTGGTTAACAGTAACAAGCATTGAATAGAAAATCGTGAGCTCCGCGATAGCAGGTATCATTGACTGCTGAATGAATGTAACCTTCTCCGGGTCAAGTCCGACAGAAAGGTTATCCATAGCAACATCGTAAATCGAGCCATTGATAAGCTCCGGATTATTAAAATGCGTTGTCAAAGCCTGAACATCAGCAAGAAGTATGAACTCCTCATACTCATCCTGAAGCTGGGCACGCGAAATAAGCGATCCGGCATAATGTCCCAGATGGAGCTTTCCTGTAGTTCTATCTCCCGTGAGAATTCTCTTCTTCATTACTCAGTCCTTATGGCAGTTTCCACAGCCACAGCTTTTATGGTCTGTGCAGTAGTATCCTGAGCCATGGTAAACCACAGCTGGTGCTTCTGAGAATACTCTTTCGGAAGGGCTCTTGCAATCAGGACAGGTGTCATGATCAGCATCATCCGAGAAACCTTTTATAACCTCATAATCCTTTCCGCACTTTGTGCATCTATATTCGTAAAGCGGCATCAATTCTCCTTCGTGAGCAAAGCGCTCACATTATCATAAGAAAGCTTATAGCCTGAAATAATCACAGAAGATTCTTCATATGTGAAGATATTTGAAAGCGCCTTAACGTCAAGACGCTCCCCGCTTCTTCTTACCTCTTGGATGAGAAGATTCCTGAGGAATGTACAGAGAGTCCTTGCACTGCCTTCTGTATCCATTCCGATCTCACCATATAGATTGAAGCAGCCATCCCCTTCTCCAAAAAGGAGAAGAATACTCTCTATCTTAGCAACAGTCTCTTTCGGGATATCAAAACCGAGAGGAGGGAGAGTCTCAGGCTTATCCATGTAAATAGCAGCAAGAGAATCTGTCATTGCTGTATAGATAGCCTCATCCATCCTGACAGGGTCTTTTAAAAGAGCACTGTAAGCGTCTGAGTAATCAGAGGTGGTGAAGAGTACTATTCCATCCTCTGGAACTCCTGCAGAGATTCCAGATTCCTTATTCACATAATGTCTGGGCCCATCTTTCGCCCTGATGAAATCAGGATTCCAGATAAGAAGAGTTCCGACCTCTGTTGATGACAAAAGGCCGTTTGCAGTCCCTGTAACATTCCAGTCCGAAAGAGGGAGTGGATACCCCGCCCCAGTCGGAGCAAGTTCCAGGGAGACTCTATCAAGACGGCTGAATAGCTCATTCTCAGGGAGAAGAGCGGAAAAACCGCTCTCCTTCATAGCTGAGACATCTATCGTGATTACAGCTTTCCCCTCGCCTCCCATACGGCTAAGCGCTGTTATGTCTTCCCTCTCTGTATAGACACAGGAAACAAGAAGGAAGACTGAGAGTACAAGGAAGAACTTCCTGATCACGCCTTTACAACCTTCACAGTAACGTTCTCTTCACCGATTTCAGTATTCTCACCATCATTTTCCGCAATAGTAAGAGTATCGGAAAGAGTCTCTTCCTTTATGTAAGAGGAGAATGCTTCAACAGCCTTAACAACTGTCTCACCGCCATAAACTGTAAGGTTGATATGATCTGCAACCTCGAAGTCCTTCTCCTTTCTTGCAGTCTGCACGAAACGAACAAGGTCTCTTGCAACACCTTCAAGGAGGAGGCTTTCAGTTATTTCTGTATCATAGCCAACTGTGATAGCTCCCTCGTTGAGAACCTTCACATGCTCCTTCTCCGCTCTCTGAACAACAAGGTCGCCTTCTGTAAGAGCTATCTCACCTGCAGAGTACTTCACAACATACGCGTTTCCATCGAGAATGGAAGCAATCTCCTCAGATGTAAGCTTCTGGATCTCTCCAGCAACTTCCTTCATGTTCTTGCCAAGCTTTGATCCAAGCACCTTGAAATTAGCCTTTGCAGAGTATGTGACAATAGAGGACTCATCGCTTCTTATAGTCACCTTCTTTACATTGAGCTCCTCTGCAATGATTGAGCTGTTAGCTTCAAGAATTGCTCTCTCATCCTCTCCGCGATCCACAATGAGGAACTCGGAAAGAGGCTGTCTGATCTTTATGTTGGAAGAAGAACGGAGCGCGCGACCCATCGCTATAGCCTTCATTGTAAGGCTCATCTCCTTCTCAAGCTTCTCATCCCTCTCCGCCTCGTTATAGACAGGGTAATCACAGAGATGGACAGACTCAGGCATACCTGAAGTATGGAGATTGAGATAGATCTCATCTGTGATGAATGGAACAAATGGAGCTGCGGTCTTCACGAATGTGAGAAGAACACGATAAAGCGTGTCATACGCTTCCTTCTTGTCTCCATCATTCTCCGACTTCCAGAATCTTCTTCTAGACCTTCTGATGTACCAGTTATTGAGGTCATCAATGAAAGCTGTAAGAGCTGAGCATGCTGCCTGGATATCATAGCTATCCATAGCATCTGTAACTGTCTTAACAAGCCTGTTCAGATCAGAGATAATCCATCTGTCGAGAGAATTCGAAAGCTTCTCATATGGAGTCTCGGAAGGCTCATACCCATCGATATTCGCATATGTGACGAAGAATGAGTAAGCGTTCCAGAGAGGAATCATAAGACTCTTCAAAACATCCTTTACTATCTCATCGGAGAACTTAAGATCATCAGCCTTAACAAGCGTTGAATCGATAAGAGCGAAGCGAAGAGCATCCGCACCATACTTATTGATGATCTCCATTGGATCTGTATAGTTGCGCTCACTCTTTGACATCTTCCTGCCATCGGCAGCAAGAACGATTCCAGAAACGATACAGTTGTAGAATGCTGGTTTTCCAAAGAGAGCCGCAGCAAGGATTGTAAGCGAATAGAACCATCCGCGAGTCTGATCAAGGCCCTCATTGATGAAATCCGCAGGGAAAATCGAAGCGAATCTCTCCTTATTCTCGAATGGATAATGCTCCTGAGCATAAGGCATTGAACCTGACTCAAACCAGCAGTCGAGAACATCTGGGATTCTTCTCATTGTTCCCTTTCCATCCGGGGACGGCCATGTAAGCTCATCAACATACTGCTTATGGAGGTCCTCAACCTTCTTTCCGCACTTAGCTTCAAGCTCTTCAACCGATCCGATGACCTCTACATAATCAGAGCCGTCACACTTCCATACAGGAATAGGATTTCCCCAGAATCTGTTGCGGCTTATAGCCCAGTCGCGAGCGCCTTCAAGCCACTTTCCGAAACGGCCATACTTTATGTGATCAGGAACCCATCTGATCTGATCATTGCACTCAAGCATTGTCTTCTTGATCTTCTGGATATCAACAAACCAACAGCTCATTGCGCGGTAGATAAGAGGCATATGAGTGCGATAGCAGAATGGATATGAATGGAGATAATTCTCCTTCTTTACAAGAGAACCATGCTCTTTAAGCCATGCGATAACATCCTTATCTGCATCCTTGACAAACTTTCCCTTGAAATCAGGAACTTCATCTGTGAAGCGGCACTCTGCATCAATCGGGCAGACTACAGGAATACCTGTACCCTTGAGCACATTATAGTCATCCTCACCGAATCCAGGAGCTGTATGAACAATACCGCAGCCATCCTCTGTTGTGACGTAATCACCGCAGACAACAACGAAAGCTCCCTGCTTTTTGAGATTCTCAAAATATGGGAAGAGAGGCTCATAGGTCCTGCCCTTGAGATCTGAACCCTTCATGCGGGCAACAATCTCACAGCCCTTTCCATCCTTGTAGTACTTTCCGATAAGCTTCTCAGCAAGGTAATAATAGTCTCCCGACTCCTCATCCCTTACCTTCACATAGTCAATATCCGGACCGACAGCAAGGGCAAGGTTCGATGGAAGTGTCCATGGTGTTGTTGTCCATGCGAGGAAGTATGTATTCTCCTCTCCATCTGCCTTGAAGCGGATTGTTACAGCAGGATCCACCACATCCTTATAACCACCAAGGCTGACTTCCATGTTGGAAAGAGGAGAAGCGAGCTGAGGTGAGTAAGGAAGGATGTTATAGCCTTCATAGATAAGACCTTTGTCATAGAGTGTCTTGAATACCCACCACACAGACTCCATATAGTCTTTGTCCATCGTGCGGTATCCATGGTCGAAGTCAACCCACCTACCCATTCTGGTGATGGTTTCCTTCCACTCATTTGTGTATCTGAGAACAATAGAACGGCAAGCTTCATTGAATTTAGCTACGCCATAGTCCATTACCTGGAAGTATCCCTTGATACCGAGAGTCTTCTCTACCTCGTTCTCAACTGGAAGGCCATGGCAGTCCCAGCCAAAGCGCCTGATAACCCTCTTGCCCTTCATCGCCTGATAGCGAGGCACAGCATCTTTTATAGTACCTGGAACGAAATGACCGAAATGAGGAAGTCCTGTTGCAAACGGAGGTCCGTCATAAAAGACATATTCATTATCTGCAGGACGCTGTTCAATTGACTTGTTGCAGATGTCATTCTCTTCCCAGAACTTCAGGATATCTTCTTCCATCTTAGGGAAATCTACTTTATTGTTTACAGGTTTGAACATTATTATTCTCCTACCGGCATAATATACAGAAAAGACACCTTCACATTCAAGCTTTACACAACTTAATACGTTATCCCTTTATCTGGAAAATAATCAGTACTGAAAACCTTAGGAACCGATATAGATGAAATAAGGCTACCTTCCTCCATTGATTTTCAGAAAGAAGATAGCCTCAGCTTATTTCAGGTCCGGCTTTGAGATGTCACATCAAAGACACACTGAAAAACCATCATGATGATAAACGAACTTTTCAGAACTCATATCCCACATTAATACCGATAGCGAATCGATCCACCTTGGTAAGAAGTTCTGCACGGAAATCACCTGTTATGAATCCAAGAGATACAGCATCTTTCTCATATCCAAGGCTGAGACTCAGAGATTCAGACATATCATATGTCACCTCTATCTTTGGGATATACCACCATTTGAAATCAATACCATCCACTTTCGACATCCAGACCAGCTGCGAAAGCACATCACTAAGCTCACCATCGATATGCCACACTCCATAATCCCAGTTCACACCGATTGCAAGATCTGGTGGTACGAAATAAATATTCTTATCAGCACGAAACTTGAAATCATTAGCAGCGATATCACTAGCTGAGAAATAGATGGCACCCTTGATGCTTGGAGCATTTCTAAGATCCAAGGTAAGTGATAGATTCTCAAGAGGTTTGTACATGGCTCCGAAATTCAGTCCTACTCCTGCTCCAAGGTAGTAGTTATTGTTTGCAAATATGTTCAGGAAAACATCCTGCATACGGGCATTAATAATATCTGAATTCAGAAATGATGTACGGAAATACATATTCGGTGTAACTGAAATACCAAGCGCAAAAGTATCATCAATCACATAACTCGCAAAACCAAGATTCGAAGATATCTCTGCTACAAGGTCATTGCCGTATGTGTAATCACCATCAGTATAATTCGCAAGAAGGGAATCGAGGCTATCAAGATAAAGGTCAAACCTGAGGTCCCATCCAAAACCATTATGTATTCTACCTCCGTAAAAACTGAGAGCAAGATCCATATCACCACCTACGCTTTTCGCAAGCGACGGCGGATATATGCCACTATCGAACACATCTGCAAGCGCT
This sequence comes from uncultured Spirochaetales bacterium, assembly GCA_949283235.1. GTDB lineage: Bacteria > Spirochaetota > Spirochaetia > Sphaerochaetales > Sphaerochaetaceae > Ornithospirochaeta. Next base: position 6,642 of record CASDRY010000024.1, read on the forward strand.
AACGTTCTATTATTCGCCCCATACCTGTCAGAAAGGAAGCGGCCTTGGAAATAATCCTGCACTTGTGCAAGAAACAAATCTTCTCCGTTTGCCATTGAAGGAAAAGAAGGATCAATTGATGAGAGCGAACTGATAA
>CASDRY010000025.1 GCA_949283235.1 uncultured Spirochaetales bacterium
AAGATATGCGGAAGACGCACTTTGAGCGGCCATGATTCTGTTGTCTGACTGGCTCAGTCTGATTCGGTGGATGGCTCAGTGGAGTTCGGTGCCTGGCTCAGCATGAATCGGCGCACTGGCTCTCCTGAGCCGTTGTACTCATCCATCTTCCTTATATGATATAAATATACACAGTACCAAAACCTGAATATATGTGAATAACCATATGGAATAGATTGTATGTAAACCAATTATCTACATGATATTCAGCATGTAAAATGAATTTCATCCCTGAGTTGAATTTATAATGAAATAAGAGTGTGAAAGATTGACGTGCCCTACCCCTTTGCATACTCTGGACCAGAGGGAAAAGATGCAGGATATTGAAATCGCACAAAGCGCTAAGCTTGAAAGCATATATAGAATCGCAGAGAAACTTGGAATCGATGAAGACCTTATCGAGCCCTATGGTAAGTACAAGGCAAAGATAGACTACACAAAGCTGGGAGAGGAGAAAGGAAAGCTTGTTCTTGTCACAGCTATAAATCCAACACCGGAGGGAGAAGGAAAGACAACTGTATCAATAGGATTGGCAGATGCTCTTTCCAGGAAAGGTATAAAGACAGCACTTGCACTCAGGGAGCCTTCACTTGGACCAGTATTTGGTCTTAAGGGAGGGGCAACAGGCGGTGGATACTCCCAGATTGTTCCAATGGAGGACATAAACCTGCATTTCACTGGTGATATGCATGCAATAACCAGCGCGAACAATCTCATTGCTGCCATGCTTGATAACTCTATTGAACAAGGCAATCCACTAAATATAGACCCGAGAAAGGTATATTGGAGACGATGCATTGATATGAATGATAGGCAACTTCGATACATTGTCTCTGGTCTTGGAGGAAAATCCAATGGAACACCAAGGGAGGAGAGTTTCGACATAACCGCAGCAAGCGAGATAATGGCAACACTCTGTCTTGCAGAGAATCTTCAGGATCTTAAGAAGCGAATAGATAGACTTATTGCAGCAAGGACAAACTCTGGTGAGCTTATAAGAGTTAAGGATCTCAAAGTGACAGGAGCTGTATGCGCGCTTCTGAAAGATGCACTGAAACCCAACCTTGTTCAGACACTGGAAGGAACTCCCGCTATCGTACATGGAGGACCTTTTGCGAACATAGCGCATGGATGCAATAGCGTTATCGCAACAAGAACAGCCCTCAAGCTTGCAGATGTTGTAATAACAGAAGCGGGATTCGGGGCAGATCTCGGAGCTGAGAAGTTCGTGGATATCAAATGCAGGGCAGCGGGACTGAAACCTTCAGCTGTTGTTCTTGTAGCATCGATAAGAGTTCTGAAAAGCCATGGTGGTGCAGACAGGAAAACCCTTTCAGAAGAGAATACTGAAGAACTTCGCAAAGGACTTGGAAATCTTGATAGCCACATATCCAACATCACCACTGTGTGGAAGCTTCCTGTTGTGGTTGCAATAAACAGATTCACAGATGACAGAGATAGCGAGATTGAGCTTGTCGAGCGGCATTGCAAGGAGAAAGGCATTGCTGTAGCGCTTGCTGATGTTTGGGCAAATGGCGGAAAAGGAGGAATGGAACTTGCCGATGCGGTTCTGAAGGAAATAGAGGAAGACAACAACTTCACCCTTACCTATCCAGATGAACTTCCGCTACGGGAGAAAATAGAGGCTGTTGCCAAGAGAATCTATCATGCAGATGGGGTTATCTACTCACCTGGTGTGCTTAAAAAGCTCAGGAAAGCGGAGGAAGAGGGATTCGCATCCTACCCTGTCTGCGTCGCAAAGACACAGTACTCCTTCTCAGATGATCCTAAAAAGACAGGAGCGCCGGAAAACTTCTCAATCACCATCCGTGATATAAAAGTATCTGCAGGAGCAGGTTTCGTAGTTGCCTATGCAGGAGAGATAATGACGATGCCGGGGCTTCCTAAAGTACCGGCAGCTACAAAGATAGACATTCAGGACGATGGCACGATAACAGGCCTTTCCTGATCAGATGTCCAGATTCTTTATGTATTCCGTGGGTGGAATACCTTCCACCTTGCGGAATACCTTAGAGAAGTAATAGATATTGCTGAACCCAAGAGAAATAGCTATATCCGCGATACTGCAGTTCTCATTCTCCGCCATGATCTCTTTGGCTTTATCGACCTTCTTCTGATTGATGTAATCGACAAGACTCATCCCCATCACCCTATTGAAGCTCTTTGACATATAGCCAGGAGAGACACAGGCATAATCAGCAACATCTGCAAGCGATATCTTCTCGTCCAGATGCTGAAGTACATATTCCCTTGCCTTGTCCACGATCCCCCCACCGGTTCCACCCGCGTTCTCTATTATGGACATAAGATACGATGCGGCATCATCGACAAGAAGCACTGCTTCGCTACGCTTCGATATGAAATCAGAGAGTCCGAATATATATTCAAGGTCCTGGGAAAAGGACAAGCCCAGCTCTGACAATCCGCTCAAGATCGCGGATCTGAGCGCTGTTAAAGTGAATTCAAGCTGACTGAGAGTATGATCTATGTTCCTTACCGCATCATGGATCCGCTGGAAAGCAACCTTGCAGCCAACACCATCCTTGGAAGCTATCGAAAGCTCAAGCTTAGAGAAGACAGAATCTATATCAAGAGCAGCAGGCACAATATCCTCAGCTTTCTTATCGAGATAGTATCCCATGAGCTGAAGCTCCAGGTCGCTTCTAGCTTCCTTCAGGCTATCACGATGAGAATAAGCATCTGTATACAAGAATTCCACTGAAAGACCAGTGACCATCTCGGAAGCTGAACGCACTTTAGCATTTATCCTGGATGATACAGCCTGCCATGTATCCTTCTTCACGTTAGGAACGAAATAGAGAAGCGTGCACTCCTTTCCTGAAGGAACTATCATTGGATAAACAGTCCCGAGCATCGATTGAAGTATCTTCGAGACTATATCCTCCTCCCAGTCGTGGAGTTTCTCATAATCTGCTGTATCCCACTCCTTCTCTAAGCTCTCTTTCGGAAACTGATAAGCTATCGCGATAAGAGCGTAGGATGAGAGAAGGCCTCCATGATGAAGAGCGTTCTTGGTCTCTGCCGAGATATCGCGGAGGAGGAATAGACTTGAAACAGCTGTGGCAACATCATCAGCTTTCTTCTCATAAGAAGAAGCCCCAGAACGCCTAGCACATTCCTTCTTTGCCTTTCCAAGTGAATCCAGAAGCTTCTCACTGTCCAGTTCAGTCTTTAAAAGATAGTCAGTAACTCCGTAGCCTACCGCTTCCTTCGCAAGACTGAACTCTGCAAGGGATGTGAGGATTATGAAGACTATCTCAGGATAGGCAGCACTGCATTTTCCAACCAAGGATATCCCATCCATAAGAGGCATCTTTATGTCTGTGATCACGATATCAGGATGCTCAGTTTCCACTATGGAATAAGCCTCAGCGCCATTACGCGCCACCCCGATAATCTCCGCATCCTCCTTCTCCCAGTCTATCATGTGCCTGATACCAGAGAGAATTATAGGTTCATCATCTACAACTAGGACTCTGTACATCGCTCTGCCTTTATCTTGACTATTGCCTTGGTATAAACACCCTTTTCAGACTCGAATGAAAGACCATAACCTTCACCATATAGAAGCTTTATCCTTCCATCTATATTTCTTACTCCAACACCTGTCATATCAGTCTTGGAGTGCTTCTTCTCCTCAAAGACATGCGCAATCTCATCCTCGCTCATTCCCACCCCATCATCAGTGACTGTTATTATCAGGTTATAGTTATCAAGCGCTGCCTCAACTGTTATCTTTCCATAACGGCCAGAAGGTTCAATACCATGGAAGATAGCATTCTCAACCAATGGCTGAAGAGTGAATTTCTGTATAAGGCAATCCATAAGATTTTCTGGGACATTGTATTCAAGCTCATACATTCCCATATACCTTACCTGCTGTATCTCATCATATTCAGAAAGCAGCTTCAGCTCATCTGAAAGAGTAATTCTGTCACCCTGGCCTTTAGCTATATTCCTGAGAAGTGTTGTCAGTCCTCTGGACATCCTTGCTATTCCATCATTCTTCTGTATCTCTGCAAGGTAATGGATGGACTCTAGCGTATTGTACAGGAAGTGCGGATTGACCTGCATCTGGAGCATATCCATCTCCATTTTCTTCTTCTCCTCAAATAAAGCCTCATTGCGCTTCAAAAGCTCGGAGATCGAGACACTCATCGCATTGACAGTGTGTCCAATTGCGGCAATCTCATCATTTCCTTCCTCAATCTGGGGATCCACATAGCCAAAGTCATTGGTCGCGGTAAGATATTTAATATGCTTTTCAAGTCTGTAAGTCGTCCTCGTGAGATATCTTGAAAGTATTGCAGAGAGTATGAAAAGAAGGATTATCGAGGTGATGAGGATTCCAAGGAAAACCGCAAGACCATACGAAGAAGCAAGACGCAGAGGGGAACGATCTATGAACTGCACAGCATAGCAGTCAGGTATCAGAAGTTCATACTCTGTACGGCTCCAGGTATTTTCATCAAGGAAATCTTCCGGTATTGTATCAGGATACGAGGAATCCGGAGAGACAACATAGACATTCCCGGAATTCTCTCCAAGGAAGAGCGGGGAGAATATTTCACCGGAAAGCTCCGCATACACATAACAATCATCAAGCCCGATTACCTTTCCATATGCGGCAACAGCTGGTTGAGATGGCCTATTGAGCGTCCTGGCGAAATAGAGATGGACAACAGAACCAGGAGGAAAGACAAGACTCTGAAACTCAGGCTGCGATACTATCTCGTTTATATCGGAAAGATTTCCCGATCGATCCTTCACATATTCAAAGAAGAATCCTGTTTCCGCATTGAAGATTACTATCTTATTAAGATTATTCCAGGCAATGGATGCCGTCATATATGTAGACACATTGCTCTGAGCTTCCAATACAGCAACAGCAGCTCCATCTGATGAGAGGCTACCGAATGCAAGTGCATCTCTCACGCTATCTTCGCTGCAGATCCAGGCCACAGCTTCTATTATCGAGGAAAGCTCCTCATTGACACTCTCGACAGCATTCAGGACACGAGCTCTGTTAACCTCTCCCGATTCCTGATAAACCAAACTGTTCATATGGGAGAAAAGGAGGAAGAATGCCGGTATTCCAACCAGAAGGAAGCAAAGCACTACAGATACAAGTATCTTTATTTTCAGTGTCCCTTTTACCCATCTCGACATAATGCAATTCTACCCCAGCAACTGGTAAAAATCAAAATATTGCAAAACCACACAAACCCGTCCTCAATCTTATACATGAATAATAAATAATTGAGGAATTTTACAAAATATAGAACAAAATCCTGCAAAGCAATAGAAATTACTGTGCATTATTTTACCAATACTGGATTTATTTTTGCATTCAAATATCGCAAAAGCCATGTTTGAATCAAAGCAGAAATCAAAAAGGAGATACAATGAAAAAGTTAATTGCAGTATTCCTTATTGCTCTTATGGCAATGACTACTATCTTTGCAGGCGGCTCACAGGAGAGCGCAGCATCAGATGGAACAACAAAACTCACATTCGCTGTCTGGGATTACACTCAGAACGTATATCTTGCAAAGGCTATCGAGGCTTTCCAGGCTGCTAACCCTGATATCACAATCGAAGTTCAGGACACACCAGCTGCAGACTACATCACAAAGCTCAACACACAGCTCAATGGTGGAAGCAATGTAGACCTCTTCCTCATCAAGGAAGCTGACAAGACAAAGACTTTCTATGACAGAGGACAGCTTGCTAACCTTACTCCATATGTTGAAGCAGCAAGCATCGATATGAGCGCATACAATGGAACAGATGCAAACTTCACATTCGATGGAAATCTCTATGGTATGCCATTGAGAACTGACCAGTATGTTCTCTTCTATAACAAGGACATCTTCGACGCAGCAGGTGTTGCTTATCCTGACAACGACATGACATGGACAGAGTTCGAGGAAATCGCAGCTCAGATCACAAGCGGAGAGGGAGCTACAAAGAAGTATGGCGCATATTTCCATTCATGGAACGCATGTGTTCAGAACTGGGGTGTTCAGGACGGAAAGCATTCAATCATGAGCGGTGATTATGAGTTCTTCAAGCCATACTATGAGATGGTTCTCAGAATGCAGGATGCTGGCACATGTATGTCATTTGCTCAGATCCAGGCTTCAGGTCTTTCCTATACAGACGTTTTCTCACAGGGTCTTGTAGGTATGCTTCCAATGGGATCATGGCTTATCAACACAATGGTACAGCGCAATCTCAGCGGTGAGTCCGACGTTAACTGGGGTGTCGCAGTAATCCCACACGCAGAGGATGTTCCTAATGGATACACAGTAGGTGCTACAACTCCTATCTGTATCAACAATGCTAGCAAGAACAAGGATGCAGCTTGGAAGTTCGTACAGTTCATCAGCGGACCAGAGGGAGCTCAGATCATGGCGGAGAACGGACAGGTTCCAGCTCTCAGCGGTGAAGGATACCTTGAGACATTCGCTTCAGCAGAAGGAATGCCAGAGGGTGTAAT
>CASDRY010000026.1 GCA_949283235.1 uncultured Spirochaetales bacterium
AGAAGTGTGAATGATCTTGATAATGGAGGTCTTCATGCTGTTCTCACAACTGAAGAGGGTGGAGCTATCGAGGGAGATATCTCAAGGCTATCAACTCTCAAAGACTGGGGCGTGAATATATTCGGAATAACCTGGAATTTCGAGAATGAGCTTGGATATCCTAATTCATCGGATCCTGAAATAATGGGAAAAGGCCTCAAGGAAAGAGGCATTGAAGCTGTAGAGGAGTGCAACAGGCTTGGAATCATAGTTGATGTCTCCCATCTCAGTGATGGTGGCTTCTGGGATGTCGTGAAGTATTCAAAGCGTCCTTTTATAGCATCTCATTCCAATTCAAGAAGCATTACCAATGTTACAAGAAACCTCACTGACGATGAATTCAGAGCCCTTTCGGATATTGGAGGTGTTGCAGGTCTCAATCTATGTCCTGCATTTCTGCATGATGAGGAAGTAGAACGAGAAGAAGAGGCTAAAAGCCGCATTAGAGACATGGTAAGGCATGTTATGCATGCATATAATGTGGCTGGAGAAGATGTGCTTGCTATAGGAAGCGATTTCGATGGAATTGGAGGACAGCTTGAAATTCCATCACCAGATTATTTCTATCTTCTTCATGATGAGCTGGAAAAGAATGGATTACAGCCATCCGTTCTCGATAAGATGTGGTATGGTAACGCTGAAAGGGTTTTCCTTTCAGCTGAGGAGTAATAGATGAAAAAGCGTGTACTTGTACTGGTTGCTATTATGGCAATAGCAGTTTCCTCTCTTGCTGCTGTTGATGTAAGCCTTGCTATTGGTGGACGAGGTACATTCGGAGAGATGAAGATCAATAACTCTGTAAGTTATGATTTCTCCATCGATGGTGAGGTTGATCTCGATTTCGACAGAGGTCATGGAATGCTTATCGGTCTTGTTCTGACAAAGAGCGATATTGATTTGAGCGTTGGTTATGCATACCAGACTGATATAAGCTCAAACTGTGATTTCATTCTCGGTGCAGGTGCCATTTTCGGTCTTAACCCAGCTCTTGGTCTCGATTTCTTCGTGACAGCTGATTTTGACTTTATCATCACAGATGGAATGTTCATCAGGATTGGAACAGGCTTCATTACTGATCTTGGACAAATCGGTGAAGGCTATGGAAAGGATCCAAAATTCATAATTCCTCTTCCAGCTATCGGGTTTGGCTTGGATTTCTAAAACCAATAAAGCATCGGAAGATTGCAATAATAGAGTATTGTTGATATATTCCGATGCTGTTAAAGGGGCCGTAGCTCATCTGGTAGAGCGTCAGGTTCGCAATCTGAAAGTGGCGAGTTCGAGTCTCGTCGGCTCCATCTTAAAATTCTCGATTTGAAACTGAACATTCCTTATATAAATATTCAGGATCAATATCGCTATCATATGGCCAAACCACAGATGAATATTAGGATAACTGCCGTTACATATCATTTAGTTTTTTGTTCAGATATCTTCTAATTTTCCATTTTACTCAATTGGTTGAGTTAATTTACTCAGTGCTCTGAGAATTATTTTCATGAGTTCAGCTTGTATTGTTGTCATGCTGTTGATTACTTAATAAGATGTTCGTGCATTTCATTATCCAGAGGGATATTATGAAAAGAAGAGTTCTTTGCTTTGTAGCTGTATTATTAATTGCACTTACTGCTGTTGTAGCAGTTTCTCCTGATTATTCCGATAAATCAAAACTGGGCTTATTTTGCCGTTGGAGAAGATAGTGGTGTTGATTTATAAGATATGCCGCCCAAAAACCTGCCAGGCTCGTCCTGCAGGATGAATGCGGCAAGGCCCTTATTTCCTAGAATGTGAGAAGAAACCCCATCCGATGAATGGAAGGCAGATAATAGCAGTCAGGTCTACATTGGCCAGTCTGAGTACGAAGAACATATCAGCGCGATGAAGCGTACAATCGCGGTAATTGCCAAGCGGGACTGCGACTTTTTGCTTCCTCGTCCATCTGGTGCCTCCTTCTGGTTCTCTATGCATCTCTTCACGCTCTCCTCTGCATAATAGCATCCACGTTCCCTAGGCCCCGATTGCTTCATCTTTCGGAGTAAATCATATGTAACTTGTTGCGTTACTGGGTGCCCCATGGTAGACTGGATGCATGAGAAGGTCTATCACTGTTTACCCAAAGCTTACTGACAATGAAGTCTCTGCAATCGTGGAGACAAGGAAGCAGTATGCAATGGCCTTCAACATGTCGGTAGAGTGCCTTATCAATAACAGCAGCACATCCAAGAGTTTTCTTCACTGCAGTATGAGAGGATGAAGGAGGAATGTCCTTCTCTTCCCACAGGTCTAATGCAGTGTGCCCGTGATGTCGCAGTTGAAGCCGTGAAGACCTGGAACGTGAAGAAGACGAAGCTGAGGCAGAAGCATCCAAAGAAAGCTGAAAGAATGAGAAGGCCATCGATGAAGGAGAGGTGCACGATGCGCTATGATGTTCGCACTGTGACCCTCAGAGGCAGTCAGCTCACATTCAGCA
>CASDRY010000027.1 GCA_949283235.1 uncultured Spirochaetales bacterium
AAGATGGTAGCACCTATATCGGCAATCATCCACGATAATGTTTCAGTGAATTCAGAATTCGGAACCATGATTCTTACTTTATCTACGCATTGCAGATTGCAGGTAAAGCTATCAAGGTTTATTGTTTACATTCAGTTTACTTTCCTAATTGCATTCTGCATCTATAGTGTTGCGGTTTGACATTAATTTAAATTACGTTACAACGAAAATATCGTTTCATTGCCAGAAAAGGCGAAGTCGAGCTGTATATAAATAGCTGGGAAACCAGTAAGGGACTGTTCAAAAAGTCTAGCTTTGCGAATAGCCCATATCTCTCTCTCGTACTGAAGTATTCTCTGATGGTACTCGGAAAACAGTCTCACTTATTTTGTAACATAAAAATTTGATTTGTAACGTAAATTACGTTACAATATAAAATATGAAGGAATTCATTGAAAGAACGTTGCAGCAGAAAGTAGAGATTAATCATTGCGGTAAAATGAAAATGCTTCCTTTGATTCTGCAGAATAGTTATGAATTCTATCAACTACAGATTCTTGGACAATCATTTATCCTTGCAGAACCAAAAGAGAATATCAGTTTGGTTTCATTGCGTAAGCACCACAAGCAGATGGAACAATTAACTGGAAAATATTGTGTATTATATCTTGAGCATCTGAATTACTATTCCATAAATAAGCTAATTGAAGAGGGGATTCCTTTTATCTGGAAGAACCATCAGATTTATATTCCTGCATTAGGCTTATTACTTAAGCAATATGAGTCTAGAGATATAAAACCCTGTTATAAGATTTCATTCCTGACACAGAAATTCCTTTTATCTGCTCTTTATGGGGAATGGAATGATCTTTCAGTTACAGAGGCTGCGGAGAAGATAGGCGTTTCAAAGATGTCGATTACCCGATCATTCGATGAAATTGAGAGTCTCAGAATCCCTGTTCTGGATCAGAGCAATAAGAGGCGTAGATATATAAAGATCGGGAGTAAAAAAGAAATATGGGATTCAATCAGACCATTTTTGCGTACACCTTTACTGAAAGAGTATCACCTGGAGAAGTCTGATATGTCTTTTCCGTTGAAAAGCGGCATATCAGGATTAGCTGTGATGTCTATGTTGGAGGATAATTCTTATGTGACATATGCAGCTATGAAACGAGAAATAAATGCAAAGGATATCAATAAGGAAAAGCAGGTACCACTAGGAGAAGATCCTGGCTGTATTGTCCAGGAAGTAGGTTATTGTATTCCTTGCTGTTGTGAACAAACATTGGATCCTTTATCAATTTACTTATTGCTAGAGAAGTCGGAAGATCCTAGAGTGCAGATTGCATTGGACAGAATGCTGGAGAACTATGTATGGTAAGGGGCTTGGATATCTTTTATGAATATTTTTCTGAATATTCTGACCAATACGTTTTGATAGGTGGTGCCGCTTGTGACCTATCATTCAGTAATTATGATGAAGATTTCAGAGTTACCAAAGATTTAGATATGGTTCTTATTGTAGAAGCGCAAACAAGAGAATTTGCAAAGCGTTTCTGGGAATTTGTAAGAAATGGTAAGTATAGAAATCGTGCCAGAAGCAATGGCAATCCACAGTTTTACAGGTTCGACAAGCCTGGAGAAACTGGTTTTCCTGAAATGATTGAACTTTTTTCCAGAGCAAGCTGGGAATTGGCTTCTGACGCAGTATTGACCCCAATTCATATTGATGATTCTGTTTCAAGTCTTTCAGCAATTCTACTGGATGATGAATACTATGAATTACTGTTAAGAGAACGCGATACGATAAAAGGCATATCTGTCTTGCGCCCTTCTGCTTTGATTGCATTTAAAGCAAAAGCTTGGCTTGATCTTAAACAGAAAACAGAGCAAGGAATACATGTAGATTCCAGAGATTTGAGAATACATCGAACTGATGTTCTCCGTATTGTCGCTCAGATGCCTCTTGAATATTGCGCTATTTCAGAGAAAGTCCGTAATGACATGCTTGCTTTTATGCGTGAGCTGAGGGTCTCAAATGAAGAATTGAAGAGTCTGCATCTTACAGGCATTAAGGAAGCAGATATTATCAATGTGCTAAAAGATACCTTTGGACTCTGATTGATAAGATGATTTCATCTATATTTGCGTTGTTGCAAAATGTTTCACATTTATCTGGAAATCTGGTTTATACTGTTTTCTGGAGAAATCCCTGATTAGGATAATTATCCATTATGTAAGAAAAAGCATAATGGAATGGAGGAAAGATGCCTCAGACAGCTATAGACGATAGAGTAATCAGAGTTGATGCGGTTGCGAAGGCGAGGGGAGAGGCAAAATATGTTGCTGATCTATCCTTCCCTGATATGCAGTATGCGTACATGATTCGTTCCTCGATACCTCGTGGAACAATTGATTCAATCAAGATTCCGGAACTTCCCGAAGGCTATTGGTTCATCTCAGCAAAGGATATTCCCGATACAGGAAAGAATGAGCTGTGGATGATTCAGAAGGACTGGAGATGCTTTGCAGAAGACGATGTTAAGTATGTCGGAGAGACAATCGGTCTTCTTGTTGGTCCTGATAGAAACATGCTTGCCTATCTTCGTGATCAGATTGATATCAAATACACGGAGCAGGAAGCAGCAATCTCGATAGATGATGGATTGGCTGTAAAAGGCGGTCCTATAGTGGGAGAAGATAATGTTCTCTGCTCGCTATTCGTTGAGAAAGGCCGTCCAATGGAGGAAGTCTTCAAGGAAGCTGATTCAGTCTTCGAGGAAACAATTGAAACAGGATTCCAGGAGCATGTCCATCTTGAGACAAACGGGGCTATTGTCACGATAGAGGATGGCAAATACACCTTCTATGCCTCTGCACAGTGTCCGTTCTATATAAGGAAAGCTGTTTCTGGACTTCTTGGACTTCAGCCTGAGGATATTGTCGTTAAGCAGACAACAACTGGCGGTGCTTTTGGAGGAAAGGAACACTTCCCAGATGTACTTTGTGGACCTCTTCTTGTTGCTGAATACAAGATAAAGAAGCCTATAAAGCTCATCTTCGATAGGGAAGAGGATATGCTTTACTCCGTAAAGAGGCATCCTTCGAAGGTTACCTATCGTACAGCACTTGATAAAGAAGGAAATATCCTTGGAATTGATGGTCTTGTAATTTATAACTGCGGACCATATCTTTCAGGTTCCTTTGTTGTTCTTCAGCGTGGAGTATTCCATGCAAATGGTGTCTACGATATCCCTAACACCTATGTTAAGGGTATAGGTATTGCAACAAATACATTCCCATCCGATGCTTTCAGAGGATTTGGTGCTCCTCAGACTCTGTATGCGATAGAGACACATCTGGAGCACATTGCAAAGAAATTCGGATTCGATCCAGCTGAGTATAAGTCAAGATACTTCATCAAGCAGGGTGGAGAGACAATCACGAATGGTCATATTGTCGAGAAGGTCGTGCTTCCAGAGATGATGAAGCAGGTTGTCGATGCTTCTGACTACTGCAGAAAAGCCAAGGAGTATGCACCAGGCTGTGGAAAGGGTATCGGTATAAGCTTCTATAACCATGGAGGTGCATTCACAGGAAATGGTGAGCAGTCGATCATAAAAGCCCATGCGCGTCTTGTGAAGACTGGGGAGAAGGTAAGGATTGAAGTCGGATCGACCGAGATGGGGCAGGGCTTCCAGACATCGCTTCGCAAGATAGCGGCAGCAACGCTTGGAATCTCAATAGATGATGTTTCCTATGATAATCCTGATACCTCAATAGTTCCTGATTCAGGTCCTACAGCAGCTTCCAGATCCACCATGATTGTAGGTCGTCTCATCGAGCGCTGCGCTCAGGAGATGAAGGAGCGCTGGAATGAGGGGGACTTCACAGTTGAGAAGGAGTATGAGCACCCAGAGGGACATCCTTGGGATCAGAATACATTCCGGGGAGATGCATACCTTGGTTATGGCTGGGGATGCTGTATTGTCGAGGTTGAAGTCGATAAACTCACAAGGGAAGTCAAGGTAACTGGAATCTGGTCCAGCCATGATATCGGAAAAGCTATCGATGAGCTCATTGTCCATGGACAGGTTAATGGCGGGATTGTCCAGTCGCTTGGCTATGCTTCGATGGAGAAGATGGAGAACAGGAATGGACACTTCAAGCAGTCATCGATGTCTGATTATGTAATTCCTACAAGCATGGAATTCCCGAAGCAGGAGTGGTTCCTTGTCGATAACCCATACCAGTGGGGACCATTCGGAGCGAAGGGAATGGGTGAGCTTGTATTCAATGGTGCTGATGCTGCTTACATAGATGCGGTTGAACGCGCACTTGGAACAGAGATACATAAAATCCCGATGCCACCAGAGGATCTGGAGGAGGTTCTTTGCAATGCTTAATGAGATTGTATTCTACGTTAATGATAAGAAAACGGTATTCAATGGTAATCCTCTGACAAGGCTTATCGATGTTCTGAGGGAAGATCTTGGATTGACCGGAGTCAAAGAAGGCTGTGGAGAAGGAGAATGCGGAGCCTGTTCTGTTATAAAGGATGGGAAACTCGTAACGAGCTGCATTATTCCTGTCGGAGCTGTCAATGGTTCCAGAATCTACACGATTGAAGGAATCAGGGATACGGAAAAAGGCAAGTGCATTATAGATGCCTTTGCGGAGGGTGGTGCAGTACAGTGTGGTTTCTGCATTCCTGGCATGGTTATGGCGGCATATGCGCTTCTTTCTTCGAATCCTCATCCAACGGAAATGGAAATAAGGAAAGGAATAAGCGGTAATATCTGCAGATGCACAGGCTATGATCTGATAGTCGAGAGCATAAAGCTTGCTTCCGAGAAGGGAGGTGATCTATGGGCATGACATATATTCCGACAACGCTTAGTGAGGCTCTTCATCTGAGAGCGGAAAAGAAAGCTCGTCCTCTTGCTGGTGGCTCTGATTTAATGGTCCAGTCAAGAAGAGGGACTGCGCTTGCCCCAGAGTTTCCTTTCCCTGTGATGATCATCACTTCGATTCCTGAACTTAAGGGAATAAAACTTGGAGATGATGGATCTGTTGAGATTGGAGCACTTACAACTCCTGCTGAGATCGCTTCCTCCTCGATAGTTCCTTGGCATGTAAGGGAAGCTGCTTCCGGTATGGGTGCTATAGCGCTTAGAAATACAGCTACTATCGGAGGAAATATAGGGAATGCATCCCCAAAGGGAGATCTTCCGCAGCCTCTGATTCTCCTCGATGCCGAGGTCGTTCTTTCCTCCATCCATGGAGACAGGAAGATGCTTCTCGATGATTTCATCCTTGGCTCCAAGAAAACTGCGCTAGGGGAGGATGAGGTAATAAAGAGCGTTGTAATCCCTAAGCATGATTTCACCTACCTCTTCTATAGAAAGATAGGCATGCGTAGAGCTAATGCTATTTCCAAGCTTTCGCTCTCTGCCGCAGCTGTCGTTAAAGATGGAGAGATCCTTGATTTCCGTGCTGCATCCGGTGCAGCTGGACCGAAGGTAATCAGGTCGAGAGAAGCTGAGGCTATTCTCAAAGGACATATGATTGACGAGATTCCAGAGCTTGAAGAGAAGTTCCTCGATGCCTGGAATGATGCAATCTCTCCGCATGCTATGCCTCTTTATAGGCGTAACACGACCAGAAGGATGCTGAGTTATTTCCTCTCCGCTATAAATACAGGAGCAGAAGAGGGGATTATCAGGGAGGAGGAGTGAATGAGGAGCATATTCCATCCAGCAACACCGGAAGAGGCAGTGAAGCTTCGCCATGAAATTGATGGATCCGCATATCTTGCAGGTGGTACTGAGATAATGCGTCTTGGTTCCTCGATTCCCTCTGATTATGCTTTGATTGATGTATCTAAGCTTCCGCTTTCAGGAATCAGAGAGGATGAGGGTTTTGTTATAGTTGGAGCGCTCACAACTCTGGAGGAGATAAGAAACTCTGAACTTGTTCCTGATTTCATCAGGGAAGCAGCCGCCTCAGATGCCTCTCTGCAGCTCAGGAATGGAGCGACAATCGGAGGCAATTTCGCTTTAAGGCGCTTCGATAGCTACATGCTTCCATCTATTCTCGCTTCACAGGCTGATGTCACGATAATGTGTTCGAAAGGGCTTAAGAGAAAGAGTGCTGCAGAGTACTTCGAGAAGAAGGAATGCAGAGCCCTTCTTCTTTCCTTCATCATCGATAAGGATAGAATTGGTAAATTCAAGCGTGTTGCAAGATCTTCGCATGCACATTCTGCGGTCTCTGGAGCCGTATCGAATGGATACTATGCCTATGCTGTGTCCGGTTCGGGTATTGCTTATGGAGATAGTAAAGATGTCTGGGAAAAGATAGATTTCAAGGATGATCTTACAGGATCTGCCGAATACAAGAGGTATCTTGCCTCTGTGCTTCTCTAAGGGGTGAATATGGAAATCAGCGTAACTATTAATGGAAAGAGAGCGTTGCTTAGCGGAAATCCAGATGAAAGACTTAGAGATGTGCTCTACAGATCTGGGTATTCCTCAGTGCGTGATTCAGATGATGGAGAAGGCTTTGCTGGTTCTGATACCATCATTCTCAACAACAAGCTTGTTTATTCCAATCTCATCATGCTTTATCAGGTGGAGGATGCTGAGATAAGGACTCCTGAAGGACTTCTTGATGGCAGAAAGATAAATGATGTACAGGAAGCAATGGTAAAAGCTGGAGTTGTTCAGAGTGCATACAATGCACCTGAGGCAGCCCTTGCCCTTACTTTCCTTCTTGAGAATAATCCCGATCCTTCAAAGGAGGATATAAAGAATATCCTCTCTGGAATCTTCATCAGGGATGCAGGTTATGAGCATTACTACAAAGCTGTGGAGATGGTGAAGGAGAAGAGGAAAACAGGAAAGATTACTGAAGAGGTCGCTCCATCTTTCAGAGAAAACCTGAGATACATCGGTAAGCCTACAGGAAAGATCGATGGAGAGGCGCTTGTTGCTGGTGATAGGCTCTTTGTTGAAGATAAGGTTCCCCCTCACACATATGCTATGCATATCCTCCGTTCTCCATTTGCACATGCTTTCATAAAGAGCGTCGATATAAGCGAAGCGATGAAAGTAGAAGGTGTTGTGGATATCATCACGGCATTCAATATCCCTGAAATTCCTTATATGCAGGCTGGACAGGGCTTCCCTGAACCTTCTCCATATGACAGGGTGCTTATAAACAGGAAAGTAAGGCACGTAGGTGACAGGGTTGCCGCTATTGTCGCTGTTGATATCGAGACAGCTATCAAAGCAGCAGAGCTTATCAAAGTCGAGTATGACCCGATTGAGGCTGTATTCACAGTTGAAGAGGCTATGGTAGATGGCGCTCCTCTTGTTCACAACGGAAAGGTAGAGTATGTCTCTGGCGCTCCTGATGATCTTGATGAGTACAATAAGAGCGCTGATGAGAGAGAGGAGAAGGTTATTTACCAATTCCCGCTTCATGGAGACATAAGGAAGAACATAGCAGCCTCTGCTCATGGTGGTATTGGTGATATTGAGAAAGGATTCGAGGAAGCTGATGCAATAGTTGATGAGACTTATCAGACGAGTCAGGTTCAGTGTACACCTCTAGAGCCCCATGTCTGCTATGGCCATATCGAGGGAGGCCGCCTCGTCCTCAATTGCTCTACCCAGGTTCCATACCATGTGCGCAGGATTGTAGCTAAGGTATGTGAGATTCCTGAGAACAAGGTTCATGTAATCAAGGAAAAAGTAGGCGGTGGATACGGCTCCAAGCAGGATATCCTCATTGAAGATCTTGTTGGCTATGCTGTATGGAGGACAGGAAAGCCTATTTACTACCGCAATACACGAGCTGAGGAATTCTATGCTAACTCAACCCGCCATCCGATGAGAGTCCGGGTGAAGATGGGAGGAAAGAAGGATGGAACAATAACAGCTATCTATATGGATGTTCGTGCTAATACCGGTCCATATGGAAACCATTGTCTTACAGTTCCTATGAATGCTTCTTCTAAGACTCTTCCTATCTTCCGTGTAGACAACATGTATTATGATCTCATTACATACTACACGAATATTCCTCCTACAGGCGCGTACCAGGGATATGGTGCTCCTAAGGGATACTTCGCAATAATCTCCGCACTAGGAGAGCTTGCATCGAAGCTTGGCATTGATCCTCTTCTGATGGCAAAGAAGAATATTGTCGAAGAGGGCTATATGCTTGAAATCCTCAAGGGCCTTGGTGAGGGCAGAGAAGGTACTGTTGTTCCTGTCGGATCCTGTGGTCTCAGGGAAGCTCTCGATAGAGGCGCTGAGCTTATTGACTGGGGTAAGAAGGAAGTATCTGATGATCCTGAATGGAAGATCGGAAAGGGCTTTGCGATGATACAGCAGGGTTCAGGCCTTCCTGGTCTCGATCATTCCAATGCTCAGGTCAAGCTCCTTACAGATGGTACTATTCTCGTGCTCTCAGGAGGTGCGGATCTTGGAACAGGTCTTGATACAATCTCCGCAAAAGTCGCTGCAGAGGTTCTGAAAGTGCCTCTTGATGTGGTCTCCGTGGTTTCCGGTGATACAGATTCCTGTATGTTCGATACAGGTGCTTATGCATCCTCTGGAACATATTTCTCTGGCAATGCCTCTTTAGGAGCTGCTAAGGATCTTCTTAAGAAGATGCTCCATGAAGCTGCTCTGCAGATGGGAGAGGATGAAGAGAATCTAAGTGTTGAGTATCCTGGCTTCGTTGTCTCTAAGAGCGGAAAGAAGCTTTCATACTTCCAGCTTTCCCATGATGCGACAGCTGGAGATGGAAGAGGACAGCTTATAGGAACAGCTTCCTTCACAACTCCTAATTTCGCAGTTCCTTATGGTGCTCATTTTGCTGAGGTTGCGGTGAACACCAGAACAGGCGAGATCAAGGTCAGGAAGTTCTATGCGGTGCAGGATGCTGGTACTCCTATTAATCCAGAGCTTGCGCTTTGCCAGATGTATGGTGCTGCGATGAAGAGCATCGGTCATACCCTCTATGAGGATATGGTCCTCGATAAGAATGGAAAGTGCGTAACTGAGACATTCACAGATTATGGTGTTCCTATGATTGAGGAAGCTCCTGATGATTTCCGTGCTGAGCTTGTTGATGTTAATGATCAGTATGGCCCATATGGAGCGAAATCAATTTCAGAAATCGCATGTAATGGTGCGGCTCCTGCAATAGCAATGGCAATTGCGGATGCAACTGGTGTATGGGTGCGCTCATGGCCTATAACAGGTGAGAAGATCCTGAAAGCGATGGGTAAGTTCTGAAAAGAAAGCCATGGATAGAGAAATCTTTCCGTGGTATTTCCTTGAAAAAAGGAGACTCCGCATAGCGCTGGAGTCTCCTACGAGGTAGCAAATCAGTTTACTTCTGTCCATCTTGGGAACGAGTATTCTCCTCTGTAATTAGAGGCGTTGTACATCGGGTACTTTATAGGATCATAGATCTTTCCATCTTTTACTTTGGTGTTTCCCGATGGTGTATATACATACATCTTTTTTCTGTCCCATAGGATTATCTCATCACGGTTATCTCCTGTTATATCGAGAACCTCGGCAGCTAGTGTCGGGTGTCCATCATCAGGGAAGCTGACAGTATGGTTTCCATGTCCGTCTATCATTCCTGTTTCGCCATTCATGAGAATGAGATCCTGTCCTGAACCATCCCAGTTCACAGGGGTTATAATGTTTCCATTACATAGCATTTCATGCGCCCATATCTCTTTGCCATCGCAGTCATGCATGTAGATGATTCCATTATTTCCCCAGTATGTGGTTGAGCAGATTTCCAATCCTTTCTGTTCTGGAATGTAGTTTCCTACGCTTATTCTCTGTCCATGGCCGTTGATATCCTTGACGAGTATATTCCCATCAAGATCCAGCAGCATGAAGCCTTCCCATCCAGAGACAATAGCTATGCGAGGAGTTTCATCTGGGTTGAATTTACCGATTACAATCTCATCTGTATGATCGTTCTCAAAAGGAAGCGACCATATGAGCTTTCCATCATGATCTATCATGTTGTAACAGGCATAGATTTCATCTTTTCCATCTCCATCTATATCTGCAGAGTATGGGAAATGCCCTGTATTGTACTTCGAGAATGACCATATAAGCTCAAGAGATGAGTTATATACCCATATGCGTGAATATCTATCCTTTATGAGAATATCTGAAGGTCTGGCCTTCCCCGTTACGTTGACTATTCTTATTGCATCGACATTCAGCCTTGTGAATGCATAGCGTCCGAATTCAAGTCCTGTCACAGTCTCGGGAGGTGCAGTCAGTACCGGAGTTGGAATTTCATTGATAACCTTTCCTGTACTTCCATCTAGTATTCTAAGTTTGAAATCCCAGACAGCAATAACCTCATCGATTCCATCATTGTTGATATCATAAACCTGATAAGGAAGATCTGTTGTAAGCCCGATTATCTCCTCACTGTCGCAGGGCTCTCCGATCTGCCATAGGATTTCTCCTGTCTTGAAGCTTACAGCTGTCAGACAGCTGATGAAAGGATATCTATCCTTGAAAACCCTTCTCTGATTCTGTGCTATCACAAAAAAGAGCTCATCTGTTCCTGTCAGATGCCCGAATCTTATCTGTCGTCCTGCTCCGAAATCATTCAGATCATATATTCTGTAAAGCTCTGGGCGAGGAAGTGATGATTCGAGCGCCCAGCCTGTTTGCCTCTTGTTTCTTTCCACTGCCTTCACAGTTTCTGCTGTATCCTTGTCAGTCTCGACTTCCACGCTGAAGTACTGAGTCGGAATAGCCGCAGAAAGCGCGATACAGCCTTTTGAATATGTACTGTCCTCCGCAGTTAGAATCTGGTTGCTATCAAAAATACAATTAAACTTATCACCACAGACTGAAACTGAAAGAGTATGGATGGAATCTGTGTCCAGAACAAGCTCTGTAGAAGCAAGTGTTTCTCTCTCTTTCTTGCAAACCTTAACAAGTTCTATTTTGTTATCAGAGACGAATACACCATAGTGCAGCAGGCTTGTCTGGTATCTGAACAGAATGCCAGAGATTCCAGTTCCTATCATTGGCCGGAATTGTACTGAAACTGTATAGTCTGTCCATTCTATGCTGCCAGTTCTTAGAGTAGGTATAGCCATTGCTTTTTCTGGATCGACTATCCTCATCTGTTCCATGGCATGCTTTCCATTCAGTCCTGGATCCGTGACCATCCATGTAGGTCCTTTATAATTCCAGTCTGAAATCGGATCGAACCAAATGCCTTTGAATCCTTTCTCTGGATAAACATGGTATTCACCCATAGCTGAATGATCAGGGTCATAGGGGAATGCACCAAGTTCAAAGCAGGAAAAGTTCTCGGAAATGAGTTTTTCTTTCTCTACCATCTGACAAGATCTCCAACTTTCACAGGAAGTCCTGAAGCAATGGATTTATTCGCGGCAATTCCAATAAGGGCCGATTTGATACCATCTGTATAATCTGCAGCTCTGTGGAACTTATCATATGGTGGTTCTGGTAAGAAGATATCATCAAGAAGGGCCGGGTCTCCTCCGCCATGTCCACCAGCTTTTTCCTCAATCTCGACATCGTAGGCTTTTCCGAACATAGGACATACTCTTATCTTGTGATAGACAGTAGCTCCTTCTTCTGCCTTATCACCGCCTGCGTTTATATATGGTTTCTCCAAAGCTGTGTATTCAATTCTACCTTTGTCTCCATTGATAGCCACATTGAACCCTTCCCATGGCATATAAGAGGTGAGGGAATATGACATTTGGACACCATTTCGGTATTTTACAAGGACATTCATAGTATCTTCTATGCTTATGTCATCTGAGAACACGCTGCGGTCCCTGATATAGCCTGCTCCATCGTTCTCAGCCTCCAGATAGAGAGCCTTCAGTGTAGGCTTTTCCTCCATATCTATCGCAAAAGGGTCTCCTTTTGCATTCTCTGAGCCATGACATCTGTAATAGAATTTCTCCACGCCCCTCTTTTCTGCAGCAGCCTGTCCATAGAACGCGAGATTTCCGAACGCAAAAACAGTGTCTGCTTCAGTTCCAAGCCAGAAATTCACAAGATCGAAATGATGTGTTGCTTTATGTACAAGAAGTCCACCGCTATTGAGCTTGTTCCTGTGCCATCTTCTGTAGTAGTCAGCGCCATGGTCTGTATTTAGAAGCCATTCAAAATGAACAGATGTCGGTTTCCCGATAACCCCGGATTCGATGAGTTCCCTCATCTTTGTGTGGTGCGGTGCATAGCGATAATTGAAAGCTACCCTTATATGTCTTCCTGTTTCCTTCGCGACATTGATTATCCTCTGCGCCTTCTCCTCGTTGATTGTTATCGGTTTTTCCGTAATCACATCGCAGCCCTTTCTCATAGCGCGCACAATGTAATCATCATGGGTTCTGTCCACAGAGGTGATGATGACCACGTCTGGATGAGTTTCATCAATCATCTTCTCAAACTCATGCGGAAGATATTCTGGAACCTTTTTAGCACCAAGCTCCTCAAGAACTTTGTTTGCATACTCCATTCTTGTAGTACTCAGATCACAGAATCCGACAAGTTCGTTTATGTCCTTATAAGTTGTCGCAATCGCCTCATAATACATCCTGGCTCTTCCGCCAGTGCCGACTTGTGCATAACGTCTTTTCATGGCAATGTCCTTTTTTTTTTGATAAATCAGCTTTTGATAAAGTATAAATCCATAATTTGATAAAACTATTATCAAAATTCAGAAATGAATTTAAACTTTTTCTGAAATTAATAGTCAGTTCTTACTGTATTCCTGACTTTCTCCATATAATCAGAAGGGGAAATGCCAGCATGTTCATGGAAGAATCTGGAGAAGTACTGAAGGCTTCCGAAACCAAGATTCCATGCTATCTCAGAAAGTGATAGCTCAGTATGCTGTATCATCTTCCTGGCCTGGTCATATTTTACTTTATTCACGAACTGGATAGCCGTGAGACCTGTTTCCTTCTTGATCATCCTATAGAGGAAATCCTGATTATAGCCACATTCCTTTGCTAGCTCTGGCATTGAATATTTCCTGTTTATATTCTTGCAGATGAACTCAGTCACATCCTGTAGCAGCTTGCTATAGGTAGTTCTTCTTGTGGAGCTTTCATTCTGGGGATAGGGGAGGAGACTTTGCGAGTTTCTTGCCATGAGCGACAGTACAGTAAGGAGCATCGCATTTGATAACTCCTTATATGAAAATAGTTTTTGATATCCCTCTATAACAATGTTAGTGAAGAGCCCAAAAAACTGGCCGTTTTTGTCTTCCAAGTAGGTGCTGATGAATGAAATAAGGCGCAGCGCTTCCTCTCCATCAGCCTCGAATTTCAGCTCAAGAGTCTTAAGCCCAGATTCGGAATCAACGGAGAATTCATGAGAACAGCCACGTTTGATCAGAAACAGGCTGTTAGGTCCAGCATGATAGATTTCATTGTTTATCTTTATCGTGGCCTGCCCCTCATATATAAGCTGTATCTGGTAATCATCAGGATGGTGATGGAATGATACTCCTCCTCCGAATCTGTAATTGAACCTGCCAGAGAAAGTAAGCTTCAAATTCATTCATTGCTCCTGTAAATGGGTTGGATATGTTAAACATTTTACCAGATATCTGATATTGTGCATTATAAATTTTCGTTAGATTATAAAAATCTAAACCGAAAAAATGCAAACTATTTTAAAGTTTTCGACAATAGTCATCCGAAAAAACACTCATATACTATCCAAAAAAGGATATTGCATTCAGATGCAAATGAGGAGGAAACAATGAAAAGAATTCTGCTTTTCCCTGTAGTTTTGCTCATAGTGGTTGCTATGGTCTTTGCAGGTGGAAGCAAAGAGGCTTCTGGAGAGCCCACGATTCAGCTTGCTTCTGCAGATAATACATATGGATTAAGCACTGATCCTGATCTTCAGCAGTCAATAACAGATCTTATCAAGGAGAAGACTGGAGTAAATGTTGAGCCTATCATTCCACCACTTTCAAGTTATTCAGATAAGATCGCAACACTTGTAAATAGCGGTGATATCCCTGATGTATTCGGAATCGCTCAGGCTATGGTGAAGGTTCCTCAGATGGCAACAAGAGGACAGATTCTTGATCTGACAGACTATATTGCAAATTCAGAGAAAATCAAATCAATCATTCCAGAGTCAGTGCTTGCAATTCCTGATATCGGAGGAAGGAATTACTTCGTTCCATATAACTATCCTAAGTCAAAGGCTCTTTTCATCAGACAGGATATAATGGATCAGTATGGAATCAATCTCTCCTCAACACCTACAACAGAGGAATTCCTTACAGAGATGTCAAAGCTCAATGGAACAGGTATCGTTCCTTTCACATTCCCAAAGTGGATTGATAATTTCCAGTTCTTCTATAATTCATTTGGAGCATGGGGTGGTATATATCTAAAAGATGGAAAATATGTAGATGGTTTCCAGGAGCCAGAGATGAGGGAAGCGCTTGCATATCTCCATGAGCTTTATGAGGCAGGTGTTCTCAATGCAGAGTTCATCACAACCGAGAACAGCCAGATGAGAGAGAAGGTCTATACAGCTCAGAGTGCTGGTGACATCGATTATGTAACAAACTATATCAACTATTTCCAGCAGACAGCCGCCGCAGGAAAGCCGACTGAGATGCATGTTATCTATGCGCTTATCGGACCAAATGGAGATGGCGGAACTCTCAATGAAGCTACTCAGACAGCATTCTGTGTTTCTGCGAAGACAAAGAATCCAGATGAGGCTTTCAAGGTGATTGAGGCAATCGTCTCCGATCCGGAACTTTACGCAGCCTTCTTCGGTATTGGCCGTGAAGGATACCATTACACGCTTGGAGAGGATGGAGAGATTGTACCAACCGATAAGGCTTCTAACTCGGGATACAAATATACTTTCAACTACCTCTCTGATTCCTTCATCAACTATGACCTCGACAACCTTCCATACACTCTTGATGATAATACCCTCACAGGTATCAGAAGACAGAGGGAGATTATCGATGAGGGCGGAAACTATCTCGGACCTAACCACTCATCAGATGTTCCTGTTGGTGTTAGCGATGAATACGACAGAGTTTCTCCATCCATCAAGAGCACAAGGGAATCAATTGCTGCAAAGATCGTAATGGGTTCTGTAACGCTTGATGAGGGTATGGCTGAGTATGAGAATTTCTGGAACAGCATCAATGGTCCTGAAATCCTCGATGAGCTTAATGCTTCTCTTTAATTGAAATTCAAATGCCTAGGAGCCGTCCTAGGCTCCTAGGAGGAATAATGAAAATCGCTACTAAGGCATTTGATGAAGCTGAGAAGAAAGCTGAAGAGCTTGCTGAAAAGCTTACAGTACCAGAGCTTTGCAGTATGCTTCTTCATTCTAGTCCTGCGATAGATAGGGTAGGTATTCCTGCCTATAACTGGTGGAATGAGGGATTGCATGGTTCAGCTAGGTCTGGAACCGCGACTGTTTTTCCTCAAGCTATTGGGCTTGCTGCTGCTTTCGATGTTTCTTTGATGAGGAGAATCGGAGATATTGTGTCCACAGAGCAAAGGGCTAAATACAATACTTTCTCTTCTCTAGGGGACAGAGGTATCTATAAAGGGCTTACTGTCTGGGCACCAAATATCAATATTTTCAGAGATCCCAGATGGGGAAGAGGGCAGGAGACATATGGAGAAGATCCATATCTGACATCAAGACTAGCTGTTGCTTTTATTTCTGGCTTGCAGGGAGATGACCCCCATCGATTGAAAACTGCTGCGTGTATTAAGCATTTCGTAGCTCATAGCGGGCCTGAAGCTGAACGTCATCATTTCAATTCGATAGTTTCTCCTAAGGATATGGAGGAGACATATCTGCCAGCATTTGAGATTGCTGTCAAGGAAGCTGGTGTGAATGGTGTCATGGGTGCATATAGTGAAATCAATGGGGAACCTTGCTGCTGTACTCATCTGATTGAGGAAAAACTAAGAAAAGAATGGGGCTTCAGAGGAATCTTCATCTCTGATTGCTGGGCTATCAGGGATTTCCACGAGCAGCATCATTATACCTCATCTCCTGAGGAATCTGCTGCAGTAGCAGTTAAATCAGGCTGTGATCTCAATTGTGGGTGTACCTATAGTTATCTGGAGAAAGCATTATCAAAGAAGCTTATTGCCAGAAAAGATCTTGAGAAAGCAGTAACAAGAGTCCTGACAACAAGAATGCTGACTGGGCTGGATGGATATGATCCTTATGCTGGTATAGGATTTGATGAGATCTGCACAGAGTCCAATCATGCTGCTTCTCTGGAAGCTTCAAGGAAATCATTGGTTCTCCTTAAGAATGCTGAACTTCTTCCTCTGAATAGAAAAGAACTGAAAACTATTGTGATAATCGGACCAAATGCTGATTCGAGAAAAGCTCTATGGGGTAATTATCATGGAACTTCTATGTGCTACACAACTGTGCTGGAAGGATTCCAGAAGCTTTTAAAGGATTCTACAAGAATTTTCTATTCAGAAGGATCTGCTCTGGTTGCAGATAAAGTTGAAAGGCTTGGAGAAAAGGATGACAGGATTTCAGAGGCTGTCTCCGTTACTTCCTCTTCTGAGGTTGTTGTCCTATGCCTCGGACTCGATGAGAGTGTTGAAGGAGAGATGCATGATGATGGAAATGGTGGCATTGCAGGAGATAGAAAGAATCTGTGTCTTCCTCCACCACAGAAGAGACTTCTCGAAGCAGTTGCTAAGACAGGAAAGCCCATCATCCTTGTTCTTTTCTCTGGTGGCGGGATAGATCCAGAGATTGAGAATCTTCCCTCGGTTAAAGCTGTTATACAGGCATGGTATCCAGGAGAGTGTGGCGGAGAGGCAATAGCTGAGTTGATACTAGGGGTTATCAACCCATCTGGAAAGCTTCCTATCACGTTCTATAAGGGGAATGCTGTTTTGCCAGATTTTTCCTCTTATTCAATGGAAAACAGGACATATAGGTATTACAAAGGACAGCCGCTTTACCCATTTGGACATGGACTGTCTTATACACGCTATAGATACTCAAATCTGTCATTTGATGAATCTGATAACACTGTTTCCTTCTCTCTTTCAAATACAGGGGAAATAGATGGTGAAGAGATTTCCTTCGTCTGGTGTTCCACAGCTTCCGAGGACGCTCCTTTGAAGCCCAGACTCTGTGGTTTTATTCGCAGTTATGTGAGGGCAGGAGAAAAGCAAACAGTGAAAGTGAAGCTTGATGAGCGTCTTTCGACTCTCGTTGATGATTCGGGTAAACGTTATATGCGACATGGTGAATGGCAGCTTTTCGTTGCGGGAAGTCAGATAGATGAATATAGTCTCTCCCTTTCTGGAAGCGATGTGCTGTCACTGGAAATAAACATCTGATTCTGGAGGTTGTTATGGATAAGAATAAAAACGCTATTGAGAAAGAGAAGCCTTTCTTTCTTCGTGTGAAAAAGCAGAAACTGCTTCTTCTGATGCTGCTTCCTGGTATGATATGGTATTTGCTATTCAAGTATCTGCCGATGCTGGGACTGGGACTTGCTTTTACTGATTATGGATTCAGAGCAAATGTTTCCTTCATAGGGCTTGATAATTTCAAAAGGCTTTTCACGTCCTCCATTTTCTGGAGTGCTTTCAGAAACACCCTGCTTCTGAGTTTTTATAATATCGTGTTCTATTTCCCTGTTCCTCTTATCGTTGCTCTCCTGATAAACGAGCTGAAGAGCTTCAGAGCAAAGAAAACCATCCAGTTCCTTATTTATATTCCATATTTCTTCTCATGGGTTGTTGTAGGAAGTATCTTCGTTAATCTTCTTTCCCCTTCATCGGGACCTGTTAATGCTTTCATAAAGGCCCTTGGTGGAGAGCCTATATATTTCATGGCTGATCCGAATTATTTCAGAGGTATTATCGTGTCTTCATATATCTGGAGGCAGATGGGATATGGTGCTGTTATCTTCATAGCAGCCCTGACAACAGTCGATCCTCAGTTATATGAAGCTGCGATGATTGATGGCTGCGGGCATTGGGGAAGAATGCTACATATAACGCTTCCGAGCATAAAGAGCACGATCGTAACTATGCTTCTTCTTAATCTTTCACATGTCCTGATGATCTTCGAGCAGGTTCTTGTTATGTATAACGCTGCAGTTTATGATGTCGCGGACGTTCTCCAGACGTATGTTTACAGGGAAGGAATACTTGCGGGTGATATGGGATACTCTATAGCCGTTGGTATGTTCACTTCGATTATAAGCCTTATCTTGGTTCTCTCCACAAACAAGATAAGCAGCAAGCTCCTTGAGGAGCCTATTCTTTAAGGAGGATGAAATGGCAAAGAAACAAGCACATAGCGCAATCAGGGAAACAACATCGCGCAAGGTATTCAATGTAATAAACAAGATAATCCTTGCTTTTGTCTGCTTGATAGTCATCATCCCTATATGGAATGTTCTTATCACATCTGTTGCAGAGGATCAGGATGTTATCGGTAATGATTATCTTCTTGTCCCGCATTCATTCACACTAGAGAACTATAACAGGGTCCTTCACAGCGGATACATGCAGGCATTCCGCAATTCAATATTCGTTGCAGTCGTCGGCACAATACTTTCAATGGTTATATCGATACCGATGGGGTATGCCCTTTCAAGGAAGGAGCTTGTTGGTAGGAATGTCTTCATGAAGATCCTTACATTCACGCTCGTCTTTGATGTAGGTATTATGCCTTTCTATATCGTTGTCAGGATGCTGGGTATGATCAATTCGATGTCAGCGATAATCATTCCTGTTGCGGTTTCGACATTCAATGTAATCATTATTAAGAATTACATGACGAGTATACCAGTCTCACTTATTGAGTCTGCGAAGCTCGATGGATGCAATGACTTGTCGATTCTTGTAAGAATTGTTGTACCTCTATCAATATCAATCATAGCAGCTGTGATTCTCTTCTATTTCGTAAGCTACTGGAATAGATACTTCGAGGTTATCATGTTTATAAACGATAGCCGTAAATACACTCTCCAGGTTGTTCTGAGAGGACTTATCTTTGAAGCGGATGAGGCTTTGGGTGGTGGAAACTACGTCTATAACAATACAAAGATGGCTGTTATGGTTCTTGGAATGCTTCCAGTTCTCATCATCTATCCATTCATTCAGAAGCACTTTGTTTCAGGGCTCATGATTGGTGGTGTAAAGGAGTGATCTGAAAGAATCTCATTCAATGAAGAGGAGAGACTTCGTGTCTCTCCCTTTGATTTTGCATTTGGGATCTAGCCGTTGTATATTATTGATATGTCAAAGACAGCTGTAGTTTTC
>CASDRY010000028.1 GCA_949283235.1 uncultured Spirochaetales bacterium
ACGCCCTCGCGCCGATGGTACTGCAGTCCGCTGCGGGAGAGTAGGTCGCTGCCAGGTTTTTTTTCGTCCTTTCCATCCTCTTCCATGAGGGTGTTCATATACTACCTCCTTGTGTCCCCCATCCATAGGGGACATTTTTTTCATCATTGAGGGCTCAACGCGTTTTATTTGAGCCCGCGAGTCATGAGGAACCGCGTAAAATCGTTTCAGCATGTCTTCTCGTTGACAAAACGGCATGAAGAAGAGAACTGTGGTAGGTAAGGGATGAGAGCACTTAGTTTATATCCAGTCAGCTTTTGCTTTGGATTCTCGAAGTTATCCTCCTTTTCAGTGCAATAAACGTTTGTGATGAAGGATGCCAGATTTATCCTGCGCAATCTAGTTACCACTGCCACAGCCGCCTTGTCATATAGACCCCAATTCTTTCTTTTTTCATTAAGAACCTTTATTTGAATATTTGTCTAATTATTAGAAAATTTGTTGAAATATGTTTTTTCCGTGCTATCCTGATGCCAGGAGGAAGGTAATGGAAAAGAAACAGATATCAACTGATAAGGCTCCACAGCCAGCTGGTCCTTATTCACAGGTCATTACTTATGGTGATTTCATATTTGTCGCCGGACAGCGTCCTGCGGATCCTGAGACAAACAAGATTGTAGAAGGCGGGATTAAGGAGCAGACAGAGCAGGTCATCAAGAACCTGAGCGCAGCACTTGAAGCTGCTGGCTCATCGCTTGCCGATGTCGTTTCAAGCAGGGTATTTCTTTCGGATATCGGTAATTTCGATGCTATGAACAGTGTTTATGAGAAGATGTTCCCGAAACCATATCCAGTCAGGACTACCGTCTCATGCACGCTTCGCAACATTCTTGTGGAGATTGATGTCATTGCTATAAGGAGGTCCTGATGAAGGATATCAGGGAAGCTCTGCCGATATTGGAACCGATTCTTCAGGGGCTTGGCAAGCATTTTGGAGACAGGTTCGAATTTGTCCTTCATGATTACAAGAATGGGTTCAGATCCTCGATTATCTCGATTATAAATGGCAAGATAACCGGCCGCAAAGTCGGAGATAGCGGGACTAAGATAGGACTTGAGCTGACTAAACCGAAGCAGTCTTCGGAGGATGGACGCTTCCATTATTCATCTCAGACAAAAGATGGAAGGATGCTGACTTCTTCCACTATTTATCTGAAGGATGATGAAGGGAATGTGATAGGAAGTCTCTGCATAAACTTTGACTGCTCGGACCTGATTCAGGCTAGGAGCTTCATGGATTCCTTCATAGGGGACAAGGATGAAGAGCCTGTGTTGTATGGGAGCGTGGATGATCTGCTGATGGATCTTCTGATGGAATCCGTTGAGAGGATAGGGGTGCAGCCAGCCCAGATGTCCAGGGAACAGAAGCTGGACTGCATCAGATTCCTGCAGGAGAAGGGTGCCCTGGATATCAAAGGCAGTATCAATAAGATCGCAAAATTCCTAGGTATAACCAAAAGCTCTGTGTACAACTACATCAATGAGATAAATGCATGAAAGCACAAAGGAGGTTAGAAGTGCTTGATAAAAATCTGCTACAGAAGGAATTCGGATTCCTGGGAGATGATATATTTCTGAATGTCTCTCAGGTATGCATGCCTGCCAAACGCGTGCAGGAAGCTTATGGAAGCTTCATGGACAATTATGTCAGGAAATTCGGAGAGGGTGTAGTTGATGAAGCCTGGGATATCGTCAACGGCTGTCGCCCGAAACTCCAGAAGTTGATAAATGCGAAAGAGGCGCACGAGATAGGATTTGTCAAGAATACTGCGGAAGGAATGGGCATCCTTGCATCAGGACTCAGGCTTGAGCCGGGAGACAGTGTTGTCATTGCTGATCAGGAACACCAGTCAACCCTGTTCCCTTGGATAAACCAGCATCAGCTAAGAGGAATAAAGCTGAATGTCGTTGCCAGCCGCAACCATGAGGTGAACGAGGATGATATGATTGCTGCCATAGATGACAAAACAAAGGTACTGGTCATTTCATCTGCCCAGTTCTCCACAGGATTCAGGGCTGACCTCGAGAAACTTGGCAATGCATGCCATGAACGCGGAATCATCTTTGCGGTTGATGGAATCCAGACGCTCGGGCGCTTTGTCATGGATGTTCAGAAATGGCATATCGATTATCTTGTAGCTGGTTCGAACAAGGGTCTTCTGGGATCCCTTGGCTGTGGATTTGTCTATTGCTCGGACAGGATAATCGACCAGATTACGCCACCTTATGCAGGATACCAGTCAACGACGAACCATGTCCCTGCGCCATCTGTCACGACGAACTTCGAATATCTTGAATGGCATCCGAATGCCAGGAAGTTCGAGAGCGGAAACCTGAGCTATAACTGTATCCTGGCGGTATCAGAAGGTGTCGATGTCCTACTTGAGCTTGGGATGGAGAATATCGAGGAGCATATCAAGGTTCTTGAGAAGAGGCTTAGGGAGAACCTCAGAAATCTTAGCCTTTATGTTGTACAGGCACATGATGAGAAGAACTGGGGCGGTATCGTATGCGTCTATTATCCGAAAGAGCATGAGAATGACGTCGTCAGGATTCTCGGTGATTATCGCATACATGGAACGATGAGGGGCGGTTATATCAGATTTGGTCTCGATTTCTACAATACCATGGAGCAGATGGATATTATTTCGGAAGCGCTCTATAAGATTGCAGCCCTTGGAGAAGGGAAAGGAGATAAAGCATGAGAAAGCTTTTTCAGGCATACAGGAAGGTTTCTCTCCTGAAGAAACTTCTTGTCGCTATGATAGTGGGTATCCTCCTTGGAGCGATATTCGGGGAATCAATCAACATCATTAAGCCTTTCGGAACAGTGTTCCTGAATCTGCTTAAGATGGCAGCATTGCCGCTTGTCCTTGTCAACCTGATTTCAGGAATAGCCTCTCTTGATGATCCGAAGAGCTTTGGACGTATTGGCGGAAAGATCATGGTCTATTATTTCGCAACAACGGCCATCGCGATTATTCTTGGTCTTGTCGTCGGGACACTCTTCAAGCCTGGCGTCGGATTCCAGCTTACTGGTGCTGAGGAATATACGGGAGCCATAGAGACGATACCTTCTATTGGTAACACAATAATCAACCTCATTCCTTCAAATATCTTCGAGGCCCTTACTGCCGGAAAGTTTGATCAGATTGTTGTATTTGCGGCTTTTGCCGGAATCGCAGCACTTCTTCTTCCAGAGCCGCACAGGTCAAGCGTGAAGTCAGGTGTTAATTCTCTTGCTGCACTATTCAACAAGATGATCGGAATCATCATGGGATATGCTCCTATAGGCGTTGCTGCTCTTATGGCTTCAACTGTCGGCACTTATGGTTCATCTCTGTTCGGGTTCCTCGCGAAATATCTTGGCGCCTCCTATCTTGCTTCGGCTTGCCAGATATTGGTCTATATCATATTCCTCTATGTTTTCACTAGGATGACTCCTGGTAAGTTCTTTAAGAAAGCTGCACCTCTTATTGTAACGACATTCAGCACCAGCTCATCGCTTGCTGCAGTGCCTGTCAATCTTGAATGTGCAGATGATCTGGAATGCTCGCGCAGCGTATCAAATTTCACAGTCCCTCTTGGTTCGCAGGTCAATAAGGATGGAAATGGTATCATGCTTGCAATTACATTCCTCTTTGCAGCACAATGTGCCGGCGCTGATACGAGCATTCCAACTCTCCTGAAGGTTATCCTTATTTCACTGTTGTTGACAACAGGTGCAGGCGGAGTTCCTGGCGGTGGAATCGTTACGGTTGCCATTGTCGTCGATGCATTCGGTCTTCCTCTTGAGGTAGTAGCTCTTGTCTCCGGAATCTTCACATTGATTGATGTTGTATTCACGACACTGAATTGTCTTGGCGACCTGGTCGGAACAGTTATCGTCGATAGATCTGAGAAGAGATATCACAAGAAGCACGGAACGGCAGTGCCTATACAGGAAACAACCTGATAATCATTGTATGATGAAGAAATATGATGAAAGGGGAGGCTTAACCTCCCCGATTATTCTTTATTGAGATACAAAGTTTTTCTTTGAAAGTCTTAATTTGATTGATCCTAGACATGTGGCATATGCAATTCTCCATTTATTACCACTGAAGAGCCTTTTCTTGTGTTTATACATTCTGGTATTGTCTCTCTATGAGGATTATCTTTGTATGCCATGGAAATATATGCAGATCTCCAATGGCTGAATTTATCTTTAAGGACCTTTTGAGTAGTGCAGGTTCGACATCTGATTTCATCATATCTTCAGCAGGCGTAAGCAGCGAAGAAAGCGGTAATGATATCTATCCTCCTGCGAAGAGGATATTGAAAAGTATGGGTATTCCATTTACATCTCATAGAGCCCATAGGATTACGGATTCAGAGTTCGCTGAGAGTGATCTTGTGATTGCGCTTGATAGTTCTAATTTCAGGAATCTTGTAAGACGATTCGGAAATAATGCCAAGATAAGGATGCTTTTAGATAGAGATGTTGAAGATCCTTGGTATACAGATGATTTCGAGAAAGCCTTTGATGATATTTACCTTGGCTGTAAGAATCTTCTGAGTGGCCTAAATAGCTCAAGATTGTTATACTAATATAGAGGAGATAAAAATGGATATTCGTTATTCAACAGGCAAAGAGCCATTTAAGAGAATGAACACAGATGAACTCAGAGACGAGTTCCTCATTCAGGATATTTTCCGCCCGGATGATGTTACTGCAGTATATTCCCATGTAGACAGAATCGTAACTATGGGAGCTATGCCTGTAAAGGAAACAATCTCTATCGATAAGAATATTGATTGCTGGAAGAATTTTGGAGTTACATACCTTCTGGAAAGAAGAGAGCTCGGTGCTATAAACATTGGTGGTAAGGGAAAGATTATCGCAGATGGAACTGAGTATCCAATGGATCATTTTGATGGAATTTATATTCCAATGGGAACAAAGGAAGTGAAATTCGCTTCTGATGATTCTGAAAATCCAGCTAAGTTCTATATGTGCACAACACCTGCACATCGTCCTTATCCTGCAAAGCTTATCCCTCTCAAGGATGCTATTCACAAGCATCTCGGATCACAGACTACATCCAATGAGAGAACAATTAATCAGTATATCCATCCAGATGTTCTTGATACATGTCAGCTTTCAATGGGCCTCACTCACCTTGAGCCAGGTTCTGTATGGAATACAATGCCAGCTCATACACATGAGAGAAGAATGGAAGTTTATTTCTATTTTGAGATTCCAGAGGATAATGTAGTATTCCACTTCATGGGCGAGCCAAGTGAGACAAGACATATTATCATGCACAATGAGGAAGCTGTAATCAATCCAGCATGGTCCATCCATTCTGGCTGTGGTACATCCAACTATACATTCATCTGGGCAATGGCTGGTGAGAACCGCGCTTATGATGATCAGGATGTTCTCAAAACAGATAAGGATCTTAGATAATCTATTCATGATTTCCTTCAGCTGCCACTCAATAGGGTGGCAGTTGTTGTTTCACTGGCTTGGTTGAATCTTTATAAACTGATATAAATAGCCATTGGAGCAGATTATGGAGATAAAACTGAAGAATCTGAGACGAAACTACGGCTCTCTTCATGCTGTAGATGATGTCTCATTGGTTATTCCATCAAATACTGTATATGGAATTATAGGTAAATCCGGAGCGGGGAAATCAACGCTGGTACGGCTTATATCTATGCTGGAGTCCCCAGATAACGGAGAAGTCTATTATGATGATAAGCGTGTAGATAACCTCTCAAAGAAGGAACTCATAGAGGAGAGACGCCATATAGGAATGATCTTCCAGACATTCAATCTCTTCTCATCACGCAATGCAGCTGAGAATATTGCTTATCCAATGGAAATCTGCCATATGGAGAAAGATTACATAAAGAAGCGCACAGAAGAGCTTCTCGCTCTGGTAGGACTTGAAGGCAGGGGTAAAGCTCCTATTTCAACGCTTTCAGGAGGACAGAAGCAGAGAGTAGCTATCGCGCGAGCTCTCGCTACGAATCCATCCATACTCTTCTGTGATGAAGCTACAAGCGCTCTCGATCCTCAGACAACAAGAGCAATTCTTTCACTCATAAAGGAAATCCAGAAGAAGATGAATCTCACAGTCGTGATGATCACTCATCAGATGGAAGTTGTCCGTGACTCCTGTGACAGGGTTGCTGTCCTCGATTCTGGTCATATCGTGGAAGAAGGTCTTGTCTCTGATATCTTCTCTGCGCCTCAGAGCGATGTTACAAAGGATTTTCTATCATCCCTCACCAATGTTCATGAATCAATGGTCAGATGGTCCAAGGATGGAGGGCATTACACGCTTCGCTTCCGTGGCTCGACTACAGATGAGCCAATAATCTCGTCTGTTTCTTCTGTAACTGGAGCTATTTTCAATATAAGGGCTGCAGGTGTTCAGAATGTGAATAATGAGGAAATGGGCGTAATGGTTACGGATATCGGGCCAGATGAGGAAACAGCAAGGAAAGCTGTTACTCTTCTGAAGGAAAAAGGTGTCTCAGTTGAAGAGACAAAGGGAGGTGTATGATGGAGCTGCTTCAGTCTTTTCTTGATGAGAGAATGTGGAGTCTTGTCGCATCTTCTACATGGCAGACAGTGGTGATGGTATTCCTCTCCACTATATTCTCCATGATACTTGGCCTTCCTATCGGAGTGCTTCTCCATGTGACAAGCTCTGAAGAGCAGGGAGGTATAATACCGCATCCTGTTTTTTACAATGTGCTTTCCAGAATAGTGAACATCCTGCGTTCATTTCCGTTCATAATCCTCATGATTGTCCTCATGCCTCTTTCAAGGATCATCATAGGAACAAGTATCGGAACCATGGCTACAGTCATTCCTCTTTCTATAGCGGCGGCACCATTTGTTGCCAGGGTTATCGAATCCGCGCTGAAGGAAGTGGACCCCGGTGTTGTTCAGGCCGCGAAAGCTATGGGTTCCACCAATTGGCAGATAATCTTCAAGGTTCTCATTCCAGAGGCAATGCCATCTCTTGCTTCCGGAGTAACCCTCACCATAATAAACCTCATCGGTTACTCTGCAATGGCTGGTGCTATCGGAGGCGGCGGATTGGGTGACCTTGCTATCAGATACGGCTATCAGAGATTCAACCCTGCATACATGGTTTGTGCTGTTGTTGTCATAATCATAATGGTTGAATTGATACAGTTCATAGGTGATAAAATAAGTGCAAGGTTAATTGCAAAGCGTTGAGAGAATCCCGACTCGGTCGGGATTTTCTATATCTAAAGTAAAAATCTTTTCAATATAATTCCTTGTATCAAAATGAGTAAATAAAATCTTTTTCAAAATACGGTAAAAATTATTGCATACTCTTGCAGTTTTATGCATAATGAAGCCATCAAAAGACAAGGAGGACACAGCATGTTTAATTCAACATTCACAGCTATGATGATGTCCTCTATGATGATGCCCGTCAGGGCATGACACTTTTATTTCTCACCACATCTATATTCAGTTGTTTTCAGGTTCCCTGATGGGATTATTTTCGAACGGTTTATCCGTATATTCTGGAGAAAAAATAAATGAAGAAATTGTTTGTAGTGGCTCTTGCCATCATCGCACTTGCAGTACCGGCTTTCGCTAATGGAGCGGAGGAAGAGAATTCAAATGTCATCAAGGTTGGTGCTACACCTGACCCACATGGAGCTATTCTCTCTCAGATTGTAGACCAGCTTGCAGAAGAAGGTTATGACCTTCAGATTGTTGAGTTCACAGACTATGTGACACCAAACGAAGCACTTGCTGCAGGAGAGCTTGATGCTAATTACTTCCAGCACCTTCCATACCTGGAGTCAGCAAATGCTGAGAGAGGATATTCTCTCGTATCTGCAGGTGGCATTCATATTGAGCCTCTTGCTGTATATAGCGATAAATACACATCCCTTGATCAGATTCCAGATGGTGCTACATTCGGTATTCCTAACGATCCTACAAATGAAGGAAGAGCGCTTCTTCTTTTGCAGAGCGCAGGTCTTATAAAGCTTGCTGACGATGCTGGTCTTGAAGCAGTTCCTGCTGATATCGTGGAGAATCCTCATGATTATGATTTCGTTGAAATCGAGGCTGCTTCCCTTCCGAGAATCCTTCCAGATGTTGATGCTGCTGTTATCAATGGAAACTATGCAATTCCTGCAGGTCTCATTGCTACTCGCGATGGTCTCTATGTTGAAGGTGCGGACAGCCCATATGTGAATGTAGTTGCAGTTCGCGAAGGCTCAGAGAATGAGCCAAAGATCCAGGCTCTCGTAGCAGCTCTCAAGAGCGATACAGTAAAAGAGTACGTAGCAGAACGCTATCCTAATGGAGAGGTTATCCTCGTAGATTAAAAAGGTATATATTTAGGAAAAGGTCGCTTTCGGGCGGCCTTTTTTCGACAATCCAGCTATATTAATTATATGGACCATTTGATTTACATATTAATCGGACTCGATTCAGTCATATTGATTCTCCTTCTTGTGCTTCTTTTCAGAAGAAAGGGAGGAAATGAGAATTCCTTTTTCAGGCTTTCCCAGGAGCTGCAGGACAGGATTTCCTCTTCAATTGAAGCCTTCAGAGCATCGCAGGAGAGCCGGTTTCAATCTATGGAAGCAAGACTTTCCGATCTCTCCATTTCATTAAGGGGGAGTATAGAAGCTCTCAATGCCTCAGAGAAGAAGCAGATGGAGCTGTTTTTCACTGAGACAAGGGCACTGAATGAAAAGCTCACTCTCTCTGGAAAGGAAGCTTCGGAATCAATGAAGCTATCTCTCGATTCCATGCGGCAGGAGAATGCCAGGACTATGCAGATGGTTCTGAAGGAAACTGCTGCCCTGATAGAGAAAGTCAGGGAAGGCATGGATCAGATACGCACGGATAACAACAAGCAGCTCGATCTCATAAGAGGCACAGTCGATGAAAAACTTCAGAAGACTCTTGATGAACGTATCACGACATCATTCCAGGAAGTGACGAAGAATCTTGAAGCGCTCTATAAATCAATAGGAGAGATGAATTCACTTGCAAAGGATGTTGGTAATCTCAACAGGATGTTCTCCAATGTGAAGGTAAGAGGAACCTGGGGAGAGGTACAGGCTGAGAATATCCTTTCAGATATGCTCACACCATCCCAGTATGTCAAGAATTACTCACCATCCAGAGGCGGTGGAACTGTTGAGTTCGCTATAAGGCTCCCCGGGAAGAACGAGGGTATGGATGTATATCTTCCAATTGATTCAAAGTTCCCGAGCGAGGATTTCATCAGATACTCAGAAGCTGTCAGTGAAGGCAATGAGGAGGGGATGAAGAGCGCTATAAAGAATCTGAGAGCCAGGGTTATTTCAGAGGCTAAGGATATAAGGGATAAATACATTGTCCCTCCCAAAACCACTGATTTCGCAATTCTCTTCGTTCCTACAGAGAGCTTGTATGCGGAACTTCTCAGAACAGATGGCTTTGCTGAGATGCTTCAGGAACAGTATAAGGTCGTGCTGACAGGTCCTACCAATTTTGCAGCTTTGATAAACTCCCTTCAGATTGGTTTCAGAACCCTTCAGGTTGAGAAGAACACTGAGCGTATATGGAAGCTTTTCAGGACACTGAAATCACAATTCTATCGCTTTGGTGAGGATCTGGAGAAATCACAGAAGGCGCTTGGAGCCGCATCGGACAAGATAGAAGCCGCAATGAGACGCAGCAACTCTATCTCTGGAAAACTTTCCAGAATAGAACTTCCGGATGCGGAAGGCGAGGAATTGGAACTTGCTGAAAAACCTGAAGAAATTGAATAATTATGCATTGGCAGTCTTAATTATTGACAACTTATGCATGAATATTTAGAATTTGTGTATATTGGAGAGTGGAATATGAATTTAAAAGGAAGAAGCTTTCTTACACTAAAGGATTATACGAAGGATGAGATTGTTTATCTTATCAAACTGGCTGCGGAGCTGAAGAAAAAGAAGAAGGGCAAGCCTGTTGATCCTGGTGTGCATGGACGTCTTCTTGCTGGAAAGAATATCGTTCTTCTCTTTGACAAAACCTCAACCCGCACCAGATGCTCATTTGAAGTAGCCGCTTATGATGAGGGGGCAGGTGTTACATTCCTCACTAATTCCCAGATGGGGAAGAAGGAGTCCCTTGAGGATACAGCCAAGGTCCTTGGAAGGCTTTATGATGGTATAGAATACAGGGGATTCGAACATAAAATCGTGGAGGAGCTTGCTGAATTCTCAGGTGTTCCTGTATGGAATGGTCTTACAGATGATGATCATCCAACGCAGGTTCTTGCAGATTTCCTGACAGCTTCTGAACACTTGGATACGCCTCTTTCTGAAATGAAGCTTGCCTATGTGGGAGATGGAAGAAATAATGTCGCTAATGCGCTTATGATAGGAGCTGCGAAAGTCGGAATGGAGTATGCTGTTGGAACTCCTGAATCATTGTCTCCTTCTCCATCTCTTCTCGCAGAATGCAAGACCTGGGCAGCTGAGAATAATTCTGCAATTACTGTTACGGCAGATCCATATGAAGCTGTCAAAGGTGCAGATATTGTCTATACGGATATCTGGTGCTCGATGGGAGAGGAAGATAAGATGGCTGAGAGAATTGCCCTTCTGAAACCTTATCAGGTGACGAAGGAACTCATTGAAGCAACTGGTAAGAAAACAATCTTCGAGCACTGTCTTCCTTCTTTCCATGACCTGAACACAACAACAGCGAAGATGGTTTATGAGAAGTTCGGTCTGAAGGAGATGGAAGTGACAGATGAAGTCTTCAGAAGCGATGCTTCCGTTGTCTTTGATGAGGCTGAGAACAGGATGCATACGATAAAAGCTGTAATGGTTGCAACGCTCTCTGATACTCTGAAATTCTGATTATCCCAGCAATCTGTTTATAGCAGACGCCTCGGTTCCTGGAAACTTTTTCCTGAGATGGGAGTAGAGTATATCTCTTGCATCTTCAGGAGTATGGGAATCGAGGTTTTCTTCAAAGTTATCGTAAACAGATTCCGGAAGGGCGTATCTGGCAATGCCCCAGCCATAGGGCTTTCCTTCTTTGGTGAGATTGTAATCGAAGCCTGAGATCATGATGAATGTCCTCATCTGCAACCTTGAATTTGAGGAATCAAAAGCGCTTTTTGAGAGATTGGCTTTGTATCTGAGGAAGGTGGATGTCTCGCTTCCTGTTTCTTCCAGAATCGAGTAGAGAATCCGCTCTGTATGAGTCACAAGGCCATCATTGATCATTCCTTCAAAGTCATAACCATCGCGTCTGTATGCAGCGAGGAGAGGGAAAAGAGACGCAGAGACAAATCCGGGACGGGACAGAAAGAACTTTCCGTATGCGGCTCCTGTATTTTGTATCACAGGATTCTTCCAATCCCAGACACCTTCTCCCTTTGGAGGAAACCATACAGACGATGAGGCCATTTCCTCTATGGAGAAGCCAGGGATTGCGGAGCGGAAGAAGGGGAG
This sequence comes from uncultured Spirochaetales bacterium, assembly GCA_949283235.1. Lineage (GTDB taxonomy): Bacteria > Spirochaetota > Spirochaetia > Sphaerochaetales > Sphaerochaetaceae > Ornithospirochaeta. The sequence goes on from CASDRY010000028.1 coordinate 11,548, forward strand.
GAGACCATATTCTTCTACAATCTCCTCGATATCCTTCTCTTTTCTTATTACAGGAAGCGCGCTCATTTCTTATAGCCGAAATCTGGTATTGATAGCCATCTATCTCTGAAATAATGGGCAGCCATCTTAGGCCGTCTATCCCTTGTGAGAAGACCTTTCCTGTTTCCATCAGCTCTCATAGGGCCCTGTATTGTGTTGAAGTCCGCGAAATTCCAAGGATGCTCTCCGATGATGAAGCTGCGTTTATCGAACTCAGTATTCATCGTCTTGTAGTAGAGAATCTGGAATTCCTCGCTGAACATCTCAGGAGAAGAGAGATGAAAACCAGGAAGAGTATCAGCACCATATTCTGTTATTATCACAGGCTTTCCTATCTTCTCCCAGAAATCGAGCTCGATATTCAGAGCGTATGATGCCGCTTCCATATCTCCCGAAAGATTGTACCAGCCATAGTAGCGGTTGAGACACACCACATCCATCTCCCTTGTTATTCTGTCACGTTCATAGTTGTTCTGGTTGCAGACAAATGTGACAGGGCGGTTATCTGGGTCTAGTTTTTCTGTGTATTCATAAAGCGAATGCCAGTAATCATAAGCTGAATCAGGATATGTAACGACATCAGGTTCATTTCCCATCGACCACATCACTACAGATGGATGGTTCTTATCCCTTGCTATTAAGTCTTTTATTACATCTTCATGGTGTTTCCTGAAATTCCCTATTCTGTATATATCCTCGCTTGTGCCACCGATTCCTACTGCTGGGGTTTCATCGATTATAACAATTCCTTCCCTGTCGCAGAGCTGATACATCTCCTCTGCGTATGGGTAATGGCTTGTCCTGAATGAGTTTGCCCCCATCCAGTGAATCATGCTCACATCTTTCATATCGAGGACGAAGTCAAAGCCCCTTCCATGGATAGCTGAATCCTCATGTTTGCCAAATCCTTTGAAATAGAAAGGCTTGCTGTTTATAAGGAACTGTTTTCCCTTTACTTCGACAGTGCGGATGCCGAATTCCAGGGAGTAGGTATCATCCCCATAGGTTATTACAGCTTTGTAAAGGTATGGATCCCCAGGATAAGGCCACCAGAGATTGGCATCGCTGATCCTGAGCGTTCCATTTTTTCCATTTCCTTCTGCAGCTATTTTTCCTTCGCGGTCAAGAATCCTGATGGAAGCTTCTCCTTTTCCTTCTGTCTCAAGCGAGTAATTTACAACACCATCTTTGCCTTGGACAGCTGTCGTGATTGTCACATCCTCGATATGAGTGAAAGGCGTGGTGTAGATTCTTACAGGGCGGTTTATACCTGCATAGTTGAAGAAGTCGAAGTTAGGAAGGTTTGTAGGTTTTCTCCATTTCTTTGCGGCTATAACGCTTGGAACATCCGCGTTATCAGAACCGAAGAATGCGGTTCCCCCTTCATTTCCCATCGGGAGGGTGGAGTGGTTGATTCTGTTATCTACAGCAACTATGAGCTCAGCTTCCTTTCCGCTCTTCATCTTCTCTGTGATATCAGCTTCAAAGGGAAGAAAACCTCCTTTATGTTCTGCAATAAGCTCTCCATCCAGGTATACTTTCGCATAATGGGTAACAGCATCGAAGCGAAGCATTATGCGTTCATTTCGTAACGCTTTCGGAACAATGATACTCCTCTTGTAATAAGCCCAGCCGCAGTGCTGTCTGTATTCTGGATTCTCTTTCAGGTCATTATAAGATGCAGGGACAGCTATGAGGTTATCTTCCCCGATGAAAGCAGAGTCTGCTTTTCCATCTGAGTGGTTTCCATCATCGAGACGGAAACTCCATGTCCCTGACAAATCGATAACGCTTCTTGCTTCATTTATTTCTGGATAGAGCATATTCACCTCTTCTAACAATTAGGATACTGAAAGAAGAGGCGAATGCAAAGAAAATCAGAACTCTATCAGTTCATAATCTCTCACTCCGATTCCGAGATCCGCAGCCGCTTCAATTGTGTGGATACCATTGCGGCTGTTCACTCTTTCCATGAAGTGTTCCTTTCCAGGATCATCGGAAGCAATAACGAGGTCTATGCATGCCTGATCGATAGCAACTGGATCGAGGGAGGCAAGTATTCCTATATCCTTCATGCATGGATCTTCTGCAACTTCACAGCAATCGCAGTCAACTGAAAGATTCTTCATAACATTGACAAAAGCAATTCTGTCCTTGAAGTGATTAACCACACTGGATGCGGCATCAGCCATAGCTTCCGGGAACACGACATTGCTTGCATGCTTCTTCCATGTCTCGAAACGATCATCAGTAACACCTGCAGAGTGGATAAGAGCCTTTCCCGCACGGCTTGCACAGCCGATTGACAGCTGCTTCAGAGCTCCGCCATAACCTCCCATCGGATGGCCTTTGAAGTGGGCAAGGACAAGCATTGAGTCATAGTTGAGGATATTCTTACCTACATGATTCTCCTTCAGAATCTTTCCATTTGGTACTTCCCAGATTACATCAGGGCCTTCCGCATCCATCAGGTCAACCTTGAAATACTTTGTCCATTCATGCTCTTCGAGAAGCTTCAGATGTGATTCAGTATTGTCTCTGACACCACCTGCCGCATCTCCATAAGCTGTATTGCATTCGACGATTGTACCATCTACAGCTTCTACCATCGGTTTCCAGAAATCTGGATGGAGATAGTTCTGATTTCCCCTTTCTCCTGAATGGATTTTTACAGCTACCTTACCCCCTAGATTGATACCAAGCTTATTGTAGGCTTCAACAACTTTCTCTGGTGTCAGTGTGCGTGTAAAATAAACCTTAGCTTTCATAGTTTTCCCTCCGGAATAGAAAATATAATTCATGTTTGTGTGTTCGTCTAATACCTAATTTCTTATATTGAGATATAGTTATCAGCTATATCTCCGATGTTTGATTATTGTCAGGAGAGTTTGGCTTATGCTATCACGATAGCATGAAGATAGTAGTGAAGGTAATTGATGGAAGTTTCTCAGTCTGCAAGGTCTCTGATTATTCGCTTGTGAATCCAGAGAAGCCTTTCTGCTTCATAGGGACAACTCCTGATGAGAAATCTCTTGTGTGCAGAAGCTCTGATGTTCCTGAAAATACAATTGAAAGAGATGATGGCTGGTCCCTTTTCATGATTGAAGGAGTTCTCGATTTCTCCCTCATCGGGATACTTTCATCAATCTCATCCATTCTCGCATCTGCCTCTGTCGGGATATTCGCAATATCTACATTCACCACTGACTACATACTTGTGAAGAATGAGAACAGGGAGAAGGCTATAAAGGCATTGGTGTCTGGAGGTTTTGAAGTTACGGAATAGCCGTTGGAATAAAGATGCTGCTTTGTGTATCATCATGCCATGAATAGATTACCTCATTGGGATATGACTAGGATCTATCCGTCTCCTGAGTCGGAAGAGTTTCACAGAGATATAGAAAAGCTTGGAGAGATTGGAAAGAGGCTTATAGAGCTCTCTCTTTCAGAAGGTTTCCATCTTAAAGACCTGATTGCGCTCAAGGATGAGGGTGATAGCATAGCAATTAATCTGACCGCATATGCTGAATCAATACTCTCAACAGATTCAGATAATCCTGTCTATTTTAAAGCAATGGGGGAGGCGGAAGAAGCAACGGTAGCTTATCAGAAGGCTGAGAATGCTTTCATCAGGGCTGTAGCTGAGAGAAAGGATGAATTTGATGATCCCTCACTCTCTGATTACAGGAAGTATCTTTCAGACATCATTGCTGAAAGCCAGCATCTTATGAGTGCGGAGGAGGAAGCACTTGCTGCTGAGCTTTCTCGCTTCGGTTCTTCCGCGTGGGAAAGACTGATGATGAATATAACATCGTCAATAAGCAGGGAAGGAAAGACTCTGACTGAGCTTCGTCTCCTTGCATCAAGCCCAGATAGAAAGATAAGAGAGAAAGCCTATGAGGATGAGGTTGCGCTTCTTGAAGAGCACAAGACAGCAATTGCGGCTTCTCTTAATGGCATAAAGGGTACTGTGCTTCTTTTGGAGAAGAGAAGGGGCTGGAAAGATTCCCTCGATCGTTCCCTTTTCGAATCAGCGATAGATCATCAGATTCTCGATAGCTTATTAACAGCCATTGTCGATTCCCTTCCTATATTCAGGGAGTATTTCGATATAAAAGCAAAGCTTCTTGGTCTTGATAAACTTGATTTCTTCGATCTATTTGCTCCAGTTGGCAAGAGCGTGAAGGAATATACATATGAGGAAGCGAAGGAGATAGTTGTAGCTTCTTATTCCTCCTTCTCTCAGGAGATGGGGGCCTTTGCTGAAAATGCTTTTGATAATGCCTGGATAGATGCGGAGCCGAGGAAGGGCAAAGCGGGAGGCGCATATGATGTGTTCTTTCCAATTGCAAGGGAAAGCAGGTTATTCTGCAACTTCGATGGAAGCTATGACAGCGTATCCACACTAGCTCATGAGCTTGGACATGCATATCATGATTCGGTTGTTAAGGACCTTCCACCTTCGCTTTCGTCATATCCAATGACGCTCGCGGAGACTGCTTCCATATTCGGTGAGATGCTTGTCTTTGATAATGTCCTTTCATCCTCCTCCGCAGAGGATTCTCTTCCTGTTATCGAGGCGTTTGTTCAGTCTGCGGCACAGGTCATTGTAGATATCTACTCAAGATTCCTTTTCGAGAAAGCTGTATTTGAGGAGAGGAAGGGTGGAGAGATAAGCGCTGATAGGCTTTCCGCTTTGATGCTTGAAGCTCAGGAGGAATCCTATGGGGATGCTCTAGGGATAAAGCATAAATACATGTGGGCTGTGAAGTCACACTACTATTCAGCGGATTTCTCTTATTATAATTACCCATATGCATTCGGAGAGCTTTTTGCACTTTCTCTTTACTCGAAGAGAAATGAGAAGGATTTCCCTCTCACTTACAAGAAAGTCCTGAGAAATACTGGAATGAAAGATGCTAAGGATGTCGCGGCTATAGCTGGTGAGGATATAACTGATCCAGGATTCTGGAAGAAGGGTATAGATGTTATTTCCGGATACATAGAGAGGCTTAAAGAATGGATCTGATAATCGAGAAGATGGCAACAGATGCATTTGGCGTCAGCCATTATAATGGCAAGACTGTTCTTGTTCGTGGCTCTCTTCCTGGAGAAAGAGTTGAGTGCCGTATTACAGAAGACAGGAGCGGCTATTCGGTTGCTGAGACTGTCGGTGTAATAACACCCTCTCCGATGCGAAGGGATGCTGTGTGTCCTTATTATGAAAGCTGCGGTGGCTGTGATTTCCAGATTGTAGGGGAGAAGGACAGCGCGGAGCTGAAGAAGAGCGTGTTTGTGGATAACCTCAGGAGAATCGGAAAGGTTGAGTCCCTTCCTGATGATATCCCGGTGTATTATGGAGAGTTCGAAGGCTATAGAAGAAGAGTTCGCTTCCATGTGGATTATCCTGCGAGAAAGTGGGGATTCCTTGGAAGAAAATCTTCAGAGATTATCCCGATCAGAAACTGTCCTGCGATATCAAGGCGTCTTAATTCCCTGCTTGAAGATGGCAGGATACTCCTTGACGAGGCAAGAAAGGCAATGTTCTCGAATAGCCTTAAGCGCGATACAGGTCATGCTGAGATAAGAGCTTTTGATGGAGATGATGGCCTTTCGCTTGGAAAGGAGAATGTTTCTATAGATATAGCTGGAATAAGATATACAGTAAATGCGCTTGTGTTCTTCCAGTCAAATTCATCTGTGCTTCCTCATCTGCTTTCATTTGTGAAGGAGAATGCGATTGGTGACTCCATAATGGATCTTTACAGCGGGGTGGGTACATTCTCCGCGCTTTTCGAGAATACAGGGAAGAGGGTATATGCCGTTGAACGTGATAAGCTCTGCCTCTCCCTTTCAAAACTCAATGCGCCTTCTGCGCTTTCATTCACGGCAGATGTTGCGCTCTGGGGAAAGAAGAATGGCCGCCATGTTGATACTGTTATCGTGGATCCTCCTCGCACTGGCCTTTCCAGGGAGGCCCTTTCAGAGATCATTTCATGGAAACCTGAGAGGATAATCTATGTTTCCTGCAATAGCTCCACGTTATCAAGGGACGCCGCGCTGATGGCTGATTATAAGATAACGAAAGCCGCTGTCTTTGATTTTTACCCAGGTACCGGCCATGATGAGAGCGCATTGGTTCTGGATAGAAAGTGAAGAATAAGAGCCTATATGTCATTCTATGAGAGTAATTTCAGAGAAGATAAATATTTGAACTTCTTTTCAGCTCTTTCTGTTCTTTGTCTCAGACTTAGGCTTTTCTTGACTTTTAAGGTGTTTAAGAAGATATTATCTGTAACTATATAAAGATTAGGAGATTCTGATGAGCATTATCGAATTTATCGAAGCTAGAGAAATTCTTGATTCCCGCGGTAATCCTACCGTAGAGGTCGATGTAATCCTTGAAGATGGTTCCATGGGACGCGCAGCTGTTCCTTCCGGAGCATCTACTGGTGTTCACGAGGCTGTAGAGCTTCGCGATGGAGACAAGAAGCGCTTCGGTGGAAAGGGCGTTCTCAAGGCTGTAGACAATGTAAACAACATCATCGCACCAGCAATCGAGGGTATGGATGCTCTTGATCAGGTTGCTATTGACCGCGCTATGATCGAGCTTGACGGAACACCAAACAAGGCTCGCCTCGGTGCAAATGCTATTCTTGGTGTATCAATGGCTGTAGCTCGTGCTGCTGCTGATTTCCTTGGACTTCCGCTTTTCAAGTACCTTGGTGCTTATCATGCATGTGTACTTCCAGTTCCAATGGCAAACATCCTCAATGGTGGTGCACACTCTGATAATAAGGTTGACTTCCAGGAATTCATGGTTATGCCTATTGGCGCACCTTCCGAGAGAGAGGCTGTAAGATGGATTGCTGAGGTATTCCACTCACTTAAGAGCGTTCTCAAGGCAAAGGGATACAACACAGGTGTTGGCGATGAGGGTGGTTTCGCACCAGACCTTCAGTCCAATGAGGAAGCACTTGATGTTATCATGGAAGCTATCGAGAAGGCTGGGTATACAGCTGGTCGCGATGGAGACTTCATGATTGCTCTTGATCCAGCTTCATCTGAGCTTTATGACGAGAAGACAGGAAAGTACAAGCTTAAGTGGACAACAGGCGAGGAGCTTTCATCTGCACAGATGGTTGAGCTCTGGGAGAGCTGGGTAAACAAGTATCCTATCATCTCCATTGAGGATGGAATGGCAGAGGATGACTGGGAAGGCTGGAAGCTTCTTACAGAGAGAATCGGAGACAGAGTACAGCTCGTTGGCGATGACCTCTTCGTAACAAACACAGAGCGCCTCAAGATGGGTCTTGAGAAGGGTGTTGCAAACTCCATTCTTATCAAGGTAAACCAGATTGGTACTCTTACAGAGACATTCGAAGCTATCGATATGGCACAGCGCAATGGCTATACAGCAATCGTATCCCACCGCTCTGGCGAGACAGAAGACAGCTTCATTGCAGACCTTGTAGTTGCTCTTCAGACAGGAGAGATCAAGACAGGTTCAATGAGCCGCTCCGACAGGCTTGCAAAGTACAACCAGCTGCTTAGAATCGAGGACTACCTTGGTGACACAGCTAAGTATGCAGGTCGCGATGCATTCAAGGTTCTCTAATAGAACAGCTTTGAATTGATAATTGAGCAGGGCTTCATTTCTGAGGTCCTGTTCTTTTTCTCTCAACACGGCTCTTCAAGATAATAAAGAAAGACTACCATTTGCTTAGGTAGTCTTCCTTTTCGTGGAATGGATTATCTCACAGCTCGATTTCCGCTCCATCCTTGATTACATATGAAGCGCTCTCGAGGATGTCCGCAGGTATTTCTATTCCGAGTTTATCTGCTGTGTCGAGATTTACATATATCTCAAGATTCTCAAGATAGAGTGTTCCTATATCCTCAGGCTTCTCTCCATTGAGTATTCTCTTTATGACCTCTCCTGTAAGACGTCCTGACTGATAATAATCAAATCCACCTGCAAGAAGCACTTCAGTTCCAAATGAGGAAGTGGTATCTGCGGAGAAGAGTGGAACATTGTTATCTGAACAGACTTCGGAAAGGGCAGAGATTGCGGAGATTACTGTGTTGTCTGTTGATACATACATCGCATCTACTCGATCTATGATGGTCTGTGCTGCCATCATTACTTCAGATGAATTCGATACAGAGGCAGTTACAAGTTCGACCCCAGCTTCCTCGCAAGCTGCTTTCATTGCCTCCATCAGTGTGATTCCATTAGCTTCTGATGATGTATATACCATTCCCAGTGTCTTCGCATCTGTGACTTCCTCTATGAGCCTGAGCTGTTCTTTTACCGGTACCATGTCCGAAGTGCCGCATACATTGGGAAGTCCTGTAAGACCTGCAGATTCCGGATCAGTTACTGTTGCAAAGACTACAGGTGTATCTGTGAATACATTTGCAAGCGCCTGTGCTGTAGGAGTAGCAATTCCAACTACTATGTCCTTTCCTTCTGTCTGAAAGAGCTGCGCAATGGATGCTGCTGTGCTTATTTCTCCATTGGCTGTCTGGGTTTCATATACAGCATCGATGTTGTTATCTGCAAGATAATCCTTGATTCCCTGCTCGATTGAATCAAGGGCTGGGTGAACCATTAGCTTGGATATTCCAACCTGAAGACGTCCATCGAATTCTGGACTTCCCTGAGCGAATACCGCTGTGAGTGCTGCTGCTATTACTACTAATGCTAAGACGATGAACTTCTTCATATGTTTCTCCTTCTAGTAACGTTTGTTACTTTAAATAGTATCTAAAACAATGTCAATACTATTTGTAGAAACATTAGAAATCTATATCAAACTGCTCATCATCAAGATCTTCATACTGGGATTCCTCTTCCTCGTCATCCTCTGTATCAAGCTTGGGGATAATACTATAAAGCTCTTCTATCTCTTCAAGTATTTCATCATCGTCTTCAAAGCACATGCATTAAGAATAGCACCATCATTATTTCCTGTCCAAAAACTCACATTTAACAGCAGCACGAGAGTGAAACTAAATAGGAGTGTAAGATTTTCATGCTAGAATATGATAGCTGTGGCATAAGAGTTCAAAATATTTTGTAATCTGGGACTGATTGAATACGTTCTTTTCTAATTGTATAGGAATGTGAATATGAGAAAGCTTGATTATATGCCTAGGCCCTGATGATTAGAGGAGATGAAAATGGCTGATAACAAACAGACGATATATGATGAGCTTTATACCGAGATTAAGGAAACATTGCTTGCTTCCAGACAGCAGGCGTATGTTGCTGTGAATTTTACCATGGTTCAGGCATATTGGCAGATAGGACGGATTATCGTTGAACACGAAAATGCTGGAGATTTCCAGCTTGGGAGAAGGGTGCCTGAATTCGAGTCACTTGCAGCACGTCTCTCTGTTGAGTTCGGGAAAGGGTTTTCTGTTCGCGCTCTGTATCAAATGAGGAAATTCTATGTCCTCTTTCCGAGTTTGAACGCACTGCGTTCACAATTGACATGGACACACTATCGTCTTTTATTACAAGTAGATAACGATGAAGCAAGGTTGTGGTATATGAATGAAGCTGTGGAAGCAGGATGGTCCAGCCGTCAGCTTGAGAGACAAATCTCCACTATGTACTACGAGAGACTCCTTGTAAGCCGTGACAAGACATCTGTGAAGGCAGAGGCCAAAAACCTGCTGGCAGCTGTTACTTCAGAGAAATTCATCAAGGATCCTTATGTTCTGGAGTTCCTGGATCTTAAGGATTATCCGGCTCTGAGGGAATCTAATCTTGAACAAGCTCTTATTGATAAGCTGCAGGAGTTCCTTCTGGAGCTGGGGCGTGGTTTTTGCTTTGTTGCGCGACAGAAGCTTATGCGGTATGAGGATGAAGACTTCTATCTTGATCTGGTGTTCTATCACAGTATTCTTAAGTGTCATGTGCTTATTGATCTGAAGATTGGTAAGCTCACTCATGGTGATATCGGGCAGATGGACAGTTATATAAGGATGTTCGATGCGCTTTATAAGAACCCTGATGATAATCCAACCATTGGCATTATCCTCTGTTCGCAGAAGAATGAAGCGATAGTCAAATACTCTGTTCTTAATGATGCAAAGCAGATTTTTGCATCAAGATACAGCCTTGAATTGCCCACAGCAGAAGAATTGCAGCATGAGATTGAGGCAGAGCGTAAGAGAATAGAGAATGACAGAAATAATCTTTGAAGACTCTGCCATAATCACGCGAACGCACTGCGTTCGTGTCTATCAGTTGGTCAAATTCTAAAAGTTTTAAGATTGCAGAGAATCGACCATCGTTTTGGAGGTATGGGAGAATATTTCGTATTGTAGTACAATATTACTTAAGTTCTTTAGGACGAATTCAAGGGTGGAGTAAGGACAATGTATTTACAGGAAATAATCAATGAATGTAAGGCTCGAAATGAGATTATTGCCAAGAAACGACCATTTTCCGATATTTTCACACTTAATCAGATTAAGGATTTCTACAGAGTTCCGAATGTTTGGAGTTCCAATGCAATCGAAGGTAATACTCTTACAGAGGATGAAACCGCAATCATTCTACGCGATGGGGTAACTGTAGGCCAGCATATGCTTGGAGAGATGTTTGAGGCTATTGGAGGTGGCAAAGCATATGACTTTATGTTCACTCTCCTTAAATCAAAGACAATAACCAAAGCTGATATTCTCCATTTCCATGAGCTTGTTACATTTGGTCAGCCAGAGTTACATCCAGGAAAGCTGAGAGATGTTGATGTAATCATTACAGGTCTTGATGAAAGCCTTCCTTCCTATCAGGATGTTCCTTCATTGTTTGATGAATTTGTAGAGTGGGGAACTGAATCTGAAAGGCAAGAAGATCCTATTGTTTTTGCAGCAGAAGCTCATGCGAGACTTGTATCGATTCATCCTTTCAGAGATGGTAATGGAAGGGTATCGAGGCTGGTTATGAATACAATCCTTTTACAGCATGGATATCTTCCTGTATCGATTCCACCGATTTTCAGGTATGACTATATTTCTGCTTTGCAGAGTTATCGTCTTGGAAAAGGAAAGCTAGATAGCTTCATTGATTTCATAGCAAAGACAGAATTGCAGACACAGAAGGATTTCATGAGACTGCTCAGGATTCCTTTTAATAAGAAATGAGCTATTTTCTTTCCAATTCTTCAATGAATATCTGCAAGAATGCAATCATTCTTCTTAATATTAAGCTATGTTTGTTATCACCGGAGATTGTTAGATGCTCACAATAATGAGACCTGCTCAATTCAACAGACAGTGTCTGGCATTTCTGACGAGGTGTTCTTCAAAGGTGAGAGATTATGAGGATCTTTCATGATGTTGACATGGTTGAGCAACTTTGAAGGTTGTTTTTAAGTTTGCAATGTCTGTATATGAGGTAATTTCTAATAGTTCACAAATAACTCGCGAACAGTTCGCGAATCATTTAATAGTTCGAAAAACAGTTCAGAAAATAGTTCAGAGAAAGCTGAAATAATAGGAAGAATTGAAACAATAATAGGGATACTGGAAAGTCCCTTTGAGATTCTATCAAATGCGAACACACTGCGTTCGTATTTAAGTCAAACTTAGAAAAAAGGAGAATTTTGTCTCTTATTCTCTGCAAACACATATGTTCACACCAGGCAGTATTGCCATATCTGGTTTAGAAGTTTGGATTATAATAGCCCTTCTTGGTTAGAGCTGTCCGCTTGAAACTCCATGCCTAAGATAATCATTAACTCTTGTCTGCCACCCTGCACCGCTGCGTTTAAGAGTGGCGAGGACATCTGCATCAATCCTAATACTTACAACTTCCTTTTTGGGCTTCCACATGTCCTTATTCACAAGGTGGCATGGCCTTAGCTGTTTCAGTTGTTCATCAGTGAGCGGCGGGCATTCAGGGTCGGTGAATGTCTCAGGGAAATTCTTAATTTCTTCCAAGCGTTCTCTTGAGATTTTCATAATATGCCTCCTTTTCTGTCAGTGAATACGACGAAGACAATAAGATAATCTTCAATGCCTATATCACCGATACATGCATATCTGTCTTCCTCCTCTACTATTTTGTAATAGTGGTATGTATTACATAATGAGGTCAATGTTTTTGCCTTTTAGGAGGGGTTCAAGGCTTGTCCTGTCACAATGATATTATACAATTTGGCGAGTATCTACGATTCTGTTCGTTGTCTGAATATAAGAATCATTTCTGCAAGACCTGCTACAAGGGAGGAAATCAATGAGTAATATGAAGAGAATGACATTAGAAGAAATTAAGGCATATAAGCCCACTGCGTAAGAACTCGATAGAGCACGAACTTTTGTGAACACAGATTTCTCCGATTGTCCAGCGCAGACACCTAGAGAGCTTAAGATGTTTAAAAAGATCGGCTCAATCGATAAGCCAATCAAGAGTCACACATAACGCCTCGGCTTGATAATGATATAATTGCGATTTTCAAAGCAGGCGGAAGAGATTGATACTGAGGACAATAGCGAAGTTGATTTCTCGGAGACCAACTTCTTCTATGCTGTGAAAGTACCTAAACCAAAGATTTGTATCCATTTCTGTTGATCTCGAAATGGTTCTTCGGATCATATTTGACAATGAAGATTCCAATTTTCTTGACTCTCGGGCTGTGAAATAGTAGGTTTCAAATACGGCATTGGAATATGCCGGCAGCGGTGAAAACCAGTCTGATGCGACTAAGCGTAATGTTAAGTACGTTGGTCACCGCGGAAAGCCACCTCAGTTATATGTAGGTGGTTTCTTTTTCAGGTAAACATCTGGATATCCTGGCAAAAGTGCATATTGGATTGTAAGCTTTACGTATTGTTCATAAATAGATTATAAACAGTCCGCGATTAGTCCGCGGACTAATGGAAATGCCACTATATGATTAGTCCGCGGACTAATGAAACAATCCATAAATCTGTTTCGATTGAAGTGCAAAACAGGGATTCTTTATAACCAGTATGCTCCATGTAAGGTAGAGTCAAAAGTTGAAGTCGTGTCATATCAAGCATATTGTGCAGATGAGGGAGAACTGTCATAAAAAGTAGGAACAGAAATATTGTAGACTTTGAATAAGGATTCCTTTGTTCTGTGATTGATGTTGTAAGAATATGACAGTAAACCAAGCTCCTGAACATGCAAAGCCGCTATGATTTGATTGTTTGGCTATACAATCTTGTCTATGTTACGAGTTGTTTTTTCTCTTGTTTAATGCTGAAAATCCTGTTGATAAGCCAGATTTTGGCTCTTCATTCGTTCTTCACACGATTCACACGTACTAATTCATAAAGTTTGCTGTATCAACCTCCTGTTTTTGACAATATTTGCTAATATGTCAGCTAAAATCTTAGATAACGAACAATTAGCTATCAAACTGTATTAATAAATCGCCTTTGAAACAACAAAACAAATATAATTTTAATTAATGAACTATTGTGGTGAATGTGAATTTAACTTGACAATTGAATGAAGCGGTTGCTACAATCTTCACAAGAATAACGGAAAAGGGGAGTTTTTGGACTTCTTTTTGAGGTTCACCCCACAATTTTTTGGAGGAAGTAATGAAAAAGGTACTTGTATCTCTGCTTGTTCTCGCTCTTGCTACAGCAGGTGTATTCGCAGCTGTTAACGTAAATGGAGAAATCGTAGCTGGTTACACATTCAACTATGCTAATGATACTTGGAACAACGACGTTTTCGGACAGGACAACTATGGTTCTCAGGCTTTCAAGCTTAATGCTAACATCTCTGATGATGAGGGTATCTGGTCTGGAAACCTCAAGGGTGTTATGAATGCTGATAGCAGACTTGACGGAAAGTTCACAGTAGACTTCGGCAAGGTATTCATGGGTGCAGATAGTGATGTATCCATCAAGCTTGATGTTGCAGCAAATAACAGAATTGCAGGTCTCAATGCATACAACAATGCTTCTGGTCTTAACCTTTCAAGAATCAGAACAAACAATGATAACCTTTGGTTCGGACTCACAGTTGGCTACACAGACCTTGTTCAGGTCCAGATAGCTGGTGGTCCTAATACAATTGCAAAGGCAGATGCTAATTATGCAGGTGAAGGAGACCTCCTTGCATCTGTACTCGTAAAGCCTCTTGATGGCCTTGCAGTATCTGCTGGTTATGTTATGAATGGTGAGGGAAAGGTTCTCTATGATGTTGGCCAGACAGGAAAGGGAGCTCTTAATGCTGCTGTAGATGTAAATGTAGGAACTCTTGCTGGTCTTGATTTTGACCTTGGTGTAAGTGCTGCTTATAAGTATGGTTTTGGTAGTGAGGTTAATGGCATCTATGCAACAGTTTATGGTGGAATGGATGTTGTTGATGTAGCAGTTGAGTATGCTGCAATGATTCCTGCACAGGGTGCTACAGCACATGCTCTTTATGCTGGTGTTGATCTCAACGTTGTTGAGAACCTCCTTCTTAACGTATACGGCGGTGCTACAGACATTGCAACAGAGGATACATTCTATGTTGGTGGTAACGTTGGTTATACAATTTCTGGAATTACGCTTAATGCTAACATCCAGTATACTGGCGCTAACACAGCTACTGGTTGCTTCGGTGATATCGGAGAGGGTGCTGTTAAGGCTAAGGGATTCTCCATCACACCATCTATCGCTCTCGCATTCTAATAGCAGAATACAAGACTGTGATAAAATGGCCGCAGGTGACTGCGGTCATTTGCTTTTATTCATGGTTTGTTGTTGAATTGAGACATGTATTCAAGATGGAGAACTTATTCCTCGTATCTGAAAGAGAAGTATGGGGAGGCTGTATATAGGATTGGAGTTGATGGAGGGTTTTCCTGTCCTAATCGTGATAAAACCAAGCATGGGGGATGTTCATTCTGTGATGGAACTGGATCCATTGCTGTTTATCAGAGGGTAGCTGAGTCTGGTTTTAAGAGAACATCTGATTATGACAAAAAGACAGCTGATACTATTCTTCCAAGATTGCTGTCTATAAGAGAGCAGATAGAGAGGGGACAGGAGTTTCTTTCAAGGCGATATAAAGCTAGGTTATTCAGCCTTTCTTTTCAATCTTGGACCAATACCTATGATAATCCAGAGAATCTTAAGAGGATTTATGATGAGGGACTTTCAGTACTTCCTTTCAGGGAGCTTTTGATATCTACTCGTCCAGATTGTGTTGATGAGGATGTAATGTCTCTTCTTGAATCTTATATAACTCCCGAGCGTGATGTCTGGGTTGAGTTTGGTTTGCAGACTGCGAATGATGAGACGCTTAAGAGTATCAATAGGGGGCATGATACTGCGTGCTATATGGAAGCAACAGAGAGAGCCAGAAAACATGGTCTGAAGGTCTGTACACATGTAATTCTAGGGCTCCCAGGGGAATGTAGGGAGGATTTTATAAGGACTGCAAAGGCTGTTAATGAATCAGGGGCTGAGGCTGTCAAGATCCATAACCTTCATATAACAGGTGGTACTGCACTTGCTGATGATTATCTTTCAGGTTTGTGTACTGTTATGGGGGAAGAAAGAACACTTGAGAGTACTGAGCTCTTCCTTCGACATCTTTCGGGGGATATCATAATAGAGAGGCTGATTTCAGAGACGCCATATCATAGGCTACTGGCTCCCAGGGTTTTCCCTGATAAATCAAAATTCCTCAGAAGACTGGAAGAAAGGATGGAAAGAAATGATACCAGACAAGGCGATAGCGCGTGTTAAGGATGGTCTTATAGAAGCTGCAAGAATACTTCCTGAAGATATCGAAAAGGCGATTCTCAGTGCAGTTCCTGAAGGAGGAAAAGCTGAGAGTGTCATGAGTGCTATAAAGGAGAATCTTGAGATATCCAGAAAGACAGGGCTTCCGATGTGTCAGGATACAGGTGGGTTCTGGTGTCTTGCCTCGATTGGAAGGGATTCTGATGTTCGCCTTTCAGATATTGAACATCTGATTCTCCGTGGAGCAGAAGAGGCTTCCCTTGCGGGGTATTTCCGCAAAAGCATTGTCACAGATCCTGTGAGAAGCAGAAAGAATACCGGTAATAATCTTCCTCCTTTCATTTTCTATGAGCTTGAGGATGGAGATGCGGTAGAGCTTTCATTCCTTCTTAAGGGCTTCGGTTCTGAGAACTGCTCATCAATAAGAATGCTTAATCCTACAGCTGGAGAGGATGGAGTTATTAATGCAGTTGTCCAGATGATGCAGAAAGCTGGGGGTAAGCCATGTCCTCCGGTATTTCTTGGTGTCGGTATAGGTGGGACTATGGATAGAGCTGCATTCCTTTCAAAGAAAGCCTTCTTCCGTCCTTCTGATGATACTTCTCTTTCATCCAGAATACTTTCAGCTGTGAATGAACTTGGAATTGGACCTGGAGGGCTTGGCGGAAATCCTACAGCCCTTGGTGTATCTGTTCTTACAGA
This sequence comes from uncultured Spirochaetales bacterium, assembly GCA_949283235.1. Taxonomy (GTDB): domain Bacteria; phylum Spirochaetota; class Spirochaetia; order Sphaerochaetales; family Sphaerochaetaceae; genus Ornithospirochaeta. The sequence goes on from CASDRY010000028.1 coordinate 28,024, forward strand.
ACCGACACATATAGCAGGACTTCCTGTTGCTCTGACTGTGAACTGCTGGGCAGAGAGAAAGGCTGTTATCCGTTTTGAAAGGGGTGAGTTATGAAAAGGTATCTGAATCTGCCATATGAAGATGCTGCTATAAGATCTATAAAAGCTGGAGATGATGTTATTCTCTCTGGAATTCTCTATGTGGGAAGGGATCAGGTTCATAAGAGGCTTTATGAGTCTTTAGGAAAGGTTCTTCCTTTCTCCTTTGACAAGAATGCGATTTACTACATGGGACCAAGTCCAGCGCTCCCAGGTTTTGCTATAGGGGCTGCAGGTCCTACAACAAGCGCAAGGATGGATCCATTCTCACCATCTCTTATAAAAGCTGGTCTGAGGGTTATGGTCGGGAAAGGTCCAAGAAGTGCTGCGGTTGTGGAAGCTGTAAAGGAATGCAAAGGTCTTTATCTGCAGGCATATGGTGGCTGCGGAGCTCTCTATGCATCTAGAATCAAGAGTTCTGAGATAGTTGCTTATCCTGAACTTGGACCAGAGGCTCTTCTCCGTCTGGAGATAGAAGATTTCCCTGTAATCTGCACCATAGATAGCGAAGGAAACAGCCTGTATCGTGTCTAGGCTTCTTTTCCTTCTTATTCCACAGGCTCTATCATTATTAGGTTCTTCGATAGCCCAGTTCGGGATAATCTGGTCATTAACGATTGCTTATTCCTCTGGGAAGGTGCTTCTTCTCTCTTCTCTAGCTGCATTCCTGCCACAGATTGGACTTATGGTTTTGTCAGGGGTGCTATCAGATAGGAGAAAGAGAAAGCAGATGATAATCCTTTCAGATGCTGTTTCCGGTATTGTTGCATTGGTTCTCGCTACTTTCTCTTTCAGCGGGGTATTGCCATTAATTATGGCTCTTTTGATTCGCTCTGCTTGTTCCGGGTTGCAGACTCCTGCGGTGGATTCAGCTGTTGCGCTTCTCTCTGATGATGATACGCGAGAGCGGGCTAATGCATTGAGAGGGCTTCTGAGTTCTGCAGTGATGCTCCTGTCCCCGGTATTAGCTGGAATACTGCTTCCGATTGCAGGAATAAGAGGTTTGATGCTCCTCGATGCTGCAACAGCTGTATTGGCTATTATGTTCATTGCTTTCACTTCTATTCCTGAGAGCAGTAATGAAAGTAAATTGTCTTTGCTTTCAGGAGTACGATATGCATTCGGTGAATCCCAGATCAGGAAGCTTCTCCTTTTTCATTTCATAGCACTTTTCCTTATAAGCCCTGGGGCTTCACTTACACCGCTTCTTGTTCAGCGTGTCCATGAGGGAGGAGAAGCATATTTGTCGCTGTCAGAGACAGCATATAGTTTCGGAATGGTAATAGGAGGAATGGTGTTATCAATAGGGAAGCCTGTTAAAGACAGGAAGCTATCAATAGCTTTAAGCCTTATGATTTACGCTTTGATGCTTTTATTGATTGGATTCACGCCATTTTTCCTTCTGTATCTTCTGATGAATGCTGCCATTGGCTTTGTTTCCCCTAGGTATACTGCATTGATGAACTCAGAAGTTCAGGAAGAATGCTCCGATGACATGATGGGTAGAGTCATGTCATTTCTTTCTATTATTTCATCAACAGCTATTCCATTGGGACTGCTTATTGCAGCGCCTCTTTCAGATGTTGTTGATATAAGAATTGTTTTCATATGCTTTGGTATTGCAGCTATGCTTCATTCTCTTCTTTTCATGAGGAGGGGTAGATGAGTGTTTTACTGTTTGTCTGGGAGCTCCCTCAGATTCTTCTTGGCCTGATTATAAGACTTTTATTCGGAGGGCGCTTGATGAGAAGAGTTGGCAGGGTCAGGATTATCTCATGGCGCTTTTCAAGCGGAGTATCATTAGGCTGGTACTGCTTTGTTCCGTTGAATGCTCCTCTTACTATGATTAACCATGAGTATGGACATACAAGACAGAGCTTTATGCTGGGACCGCTATATCTTGTCATTATAGGACTTCCATCGCTTATCTGGGCTTTCCTTTTTCATTTAGGACTTTTCAGAAAGCATGGATACTTCTCTTTTTACACTGAACGATGGGCTGAAAGACTAGGTTCTGACTGCATTAAATGACGTATGACATATTTCTAGCTTGAAGTTGGCTGATATCTTCTCGCAATCAATTTATTATAGTTGTTATATACGATTTTATCGTATATTATTATTAGGGTGAAAAGAGAATTTATATATACAGAGCCTTTCAGAAAATGCTGGAAAGCAATGGGATTGGATGATGAGGCACAGCATGAGCTGGAAAATATATTACTTGAGAATCCAAGAAAGGGTGCTGTGATAGAAGGTTTAGCTGGTATAAGGAAATTACGGATAAAACTTGAAGGTAGGGGCAAGAGCGGTGGCGGGAGAGTGATTTATCTTGATGTATTGGAGAAAGAGAAGCTATACCTGCTATTTGCTTACCCTAAAAACGTACAAGAGGATTTGACTTCTGAACAGCGTAAGCTACTTAGGCGAATGGTAGAAGCAATAATGGAGGAGTAGATATGAGTGATAAGGTGTTCAAATCAAAATACAGTATGGAAGAAATAGAGAATAATTTCAAAGATGCTGATTTCTTTAGCGGAATAAAGGAAGGTCTTGAAGAGGTTCTTGCATATGAGAAAGGAAAAGCAAGTGCAGAAACGATTGCTAGAAAGAGAAGTCTTCCTGATGTGGATGTGAAAGCGGAGCGTGAATCTCTTGATATGACGCAGAAAGCTTTTGCAAATGTGCTTGGGGTTTCTAAAAGAACTGTAGAAGCTTGGGAAACAGGTCGAAGTACTCCATCTCCTACAGCAAAGAATCTGATTTATCTTATATCAAAGGAACCAGATCTTGTGCTCATGCTACAGGAAGCAAGAGGTGATTATTTAACCTGATTCTGATTTGCCATCAAAGTTCTTGAAATTTTTGAGATATGTGAGATTGCCATGATGCAATAAAAAATAAGTAGTGGAGGTGTATTATGTTGGTAGTCGTGAATCAGCCCCATATCAATGATTTTAAGATAGAGGGAACGCTTTCCAGTACATTCCTTGATAATCTGAAAAAGGAATTTGGAACTTCCATGAAAATCATCGAGCAGGATGAAGATGAGGAACTGGTAAACCCGTTTGAGCTGGATTTCTTCAAGGATTTCAAGCGTAGAGAAACGCCAGGAGCTAATCTTCGTTTTTATAGAAAGCTTGTTGGTATGACTCAGAAAGAACTTGCAGAGAAGCTTGGAATGACAAAGCAGCATGTATTGGATATGGAAAGAAACCAGCGTGCGATAAGTAAGAAAACAGCAAAAGAGCTTGCAAGGTTTTTTGATGTTTCAGTTGCTAGATTTATCTAGCGGTTTGCCTTTTGCTATGGGATTTTATGTCCTATAGTTACATTTCTGATTTTAATATTTTGAAATTGGTAACCTGCAGGAGCAGTAGAATATATGATGGAGTGTCATCAGTATATGCAGGCCTAGATAGACAGGTTTCAGCATGGCTTGCATTGCGTGAGGATGAGCTTTATGAGGCATGGAATAATACTGTACAGATGAAGCAGCTTTCAAAAATAAAGCCTCTGGACTGATAAGGAGACAGAAGTGTATTTTCAAATGGATTCGTTTATAAGATATGCCGCAAGAAAACCTGCAGGCTCGTCCTGCTGGATGAATGCGGCAACATTCACTTTGTTTTGTAGAAGGCAATCACCTTGTTACAATCCGTGAATAATAGGCTTCAGCTTTCTTTTCAGGCATCAAGCAGAATCTTCCATCTTCTGTGTTAGATTCAGATTTGAACATTGCATTTGTGCTGAAAGGCATGCTTCCCGATGATATGACTGTTCCTTTGTGTATTTCTTTGTCACAGATTGGGCAATTCATCGTTCAGTTCCTCCGATGGTTGGCTTCTGGTTCTCGATGTACTTCTTCACACTCTTCCTGGTGATTGTCCAAGGACTTCCGTAATAGCTATCCCAGAACCCGTGTTTCTCATCTTTCGGATTGATGGAGAAAAGAGCAGAAATTATTCTGTAACTTATTGCGTTACTGGGTGCCCCATGGTAGACTGAATTTATGAGAAGGTCTATCACTGTTTACCCGAAGCTCACAGACAAGGAAGTCTCTGCAATCGTGGAGACGAGGAAGCAGTATGCAATGGCCTTCAACATGTCGGTAGAGTGTCTTATCAATAACAGCAGCACATCCAAGAGTTTTCTTCACTGCAGTATGAGAGGATGAAGGAGGAATGTCCTTCTCTTCCCACAGGTCTCATACAGTGTGCCCGTGATGTCGCAGTTGAAGCCGTGAAGACCTGGAACGTGAAGAAGACGAAGCTGAAGCAGAAACATCCAAAGAAAGCTGAAAGAATGAGAAGGCCATCGATGAAGGAGAGGTGCACGATGCGCTATGATGTTCGCACTGTGACCCTCAGAGGCAGTCAGCTCACATTCAGCACCTGCG
>CASDRY010000029.1 GCA_949283235.1 uncultured Spirochaetales bacterium
AGTATGAAAAGGTTCGTTTTATCCTCGACAGGATGATTTCTACTTCCGTTATTGTCCGATATCCTAGAAAACGGCCTGATTACCATACAAAAGACAATTATGATGTATGATTATTGCAACGCTGTGCAGATAGGGCTTTTTTGATTTTGTTTGGAAGACAAAGCTGCAATCTTTAATTCTTATTTCTAAGCTGTGGCAGTATTGAACGAACTTGGTTATCATTTATACCGCGAATGAGATACCAGATAAGAAGAGCGATAAACAACATATATACAGCTTATTCCCTGGATGATGGGAAGATTTATACTGCCAGGATAAAAGGCAAGGTGATGAAGAAAGATGAGGCTGAGTATAATCCTGTTGCTGTCGGTGATATAGCGCTAGGAGAGCCTTACTCTGAAAGCGAAGCTCTGATTGTCTCCACGGAAAAAAGAAAAAGTTCATTCATGAGGTGGAATGTAAAGAAGGAGATGAATCAGACTATAGCTGCAAATCAGGATCAGAGTGCTATTGTTGTTTCCTCTTCATCTCCTCCTTTCCGTCCACGATTTCTGGATAGGGCAATTGCCTGCTCACATGGGGCTGAGATCCTTGTAATCATGAATAAAGCAGATCAGGGAGTTGATGAAGGAATAGAGCTTTACCGCGATCTTGGCTTTAAGGTGTTTATCGTTTCCTCGGAAACTGGAGAAGGAATAGAAGAGTTAAAGGCCGCATTGAAAGGAAAAATCACAGCTTTTGTAGGTCAGAGCGGTGTGGGTAAGTCCACCTTGATAAACACCCTGATGGGTACAGCGCAGAGAACAGGAACTATCTCGGAAAAATATAACAGGGGAAAGCATACTACCAATCATTCGCTTTACATTGAAAATGGTGATATCGCTGTGATAGACACTCCGGGAGTAAGGGAGATTGAAGTGCCTTTCGAAGATGTGAGCCTTGTAAAGGAAGCTTTTCCCGAACTGAGGAGCTCTGAGTGTTTCTTCTCGGGATGCCTTCATCATGGAGAAGATGGATGTGCTGTTCCTGCCCTTGTTGAAAAGGGAGTGGTGACAGAAGAGAGGTATGAAAGCTATCAGAGGATTCTTGAAGCGCTGGAAGACAGGAAGCCTTTCTATCTCAGGAATAAAAGAAGATGATCAGTGAAAGAGCAGTTAAGGATACAGAACTTGATAAGGTACTGGAAATAATACGTTCATCAGCGCTTTCCCCAGAAGGGAAAGCGAGGATAACTCCAGAGCTTGTCGTATATGACAGGGATACAATTGAGAAGAGAGCCGAGAATATAGAGGAGTATCTTAATCTTCTTTCTGGAAAGGCTCCCGATCCGTTTCCTCCTATCTCTGACATCTTTGAATATACAGCTACAACTCATGCTGACCTTCCTGGAGAGGCTGTATATAGAGCGGGTGAATTCCTTGATTCGTATATATCGATGCTTGTTTTCCTTGAGAAAGAAGATGAGATCTACAGCGAGGACAGGGAGCTTTCCGAGGAGATTCTTGAATCAATAGATCCTGATGGCAATGTCTATGAGAATCATCCAAGACTTCTTCCCCTGATAAAAAAGCGAGATGAAATCAAAGCTGATAGAGTCAGATACTCCTCACGCTTCATCGCAGAGAACAGAACGCTTGTCCAGCAGAGTGAAGCAATGTTCAGGAATGAAAGGGTTGTCATTCCTATAAGAAGCGACCAGAAGAGAATGCCCGGTTGTTATATCTCCGGTGCTTCAGCATCTGGAAATACACTCTTTGCAGAACCTGCGGAGCTTATGGCTTTGAATAATGAAGCTGTAATCGCGGAGGAGAGGATCAGGGCAGAAAAAGCCAGAATTCTTCATGAGCTTTCAGACAATGTAAGAAAACATGTCCCGATTCTCCGCAAGATGCTCTCCAGGGTCATAGATTTCGATTTCTATTATTCCTTTGCACTATGGGCCCGAAAAACAAAAGCATCACACCCCAGGGATGGAAAGACGCTTTCCCTGATAGCTGCACGACATCCTCTTCTTGGAAACAGTGCTGTTCCTATAAGCATCACACTTGATGAGGATGTGAAAGCATTGGTGTTATCCGGGGCAAATGCGGGAGGAAAGACTGTAACGATGAAGACGATAGCGCTCTTTGCGCTTCTGAATCAGATAGCAGGCTATATTCCTGCTGATCCGCATTCAGTGCTGCCTTTGTATTCATCTGTCTTTACGGATATTGGCGATGGACAGTCCATACTTGACGCGGCATCGACCTTCTCTTCGCATATGAAGAATATCGGGGTAATCTGCCGCAGTGTTGATACTTCATCTCTTGTAATCCTTGATGAACTAGGCTCTGGAACTGATCCAGAGGAAGGAGCTGCCCTTTCGCGTGCGATCCTTTCATATCTTGCGGAGCATGCTTCCCTTACATGCATTACTTCCCATTACTCCAATGTCAAGAGCTTCGCTTACTCTGAAAAGGGAATGATGAATGCCTCGATGGAATTCGATGAGAAGTCGGGGATGCCTACATATAGGGTTCTTGAGGGAATCCCTGGAGATAGCCATGCAATTGCTACAGCTATAAGGATGAAGCTTCCGAAGGTGATAACAGACTCCGCTTCCCTCGCTCTAAGGGGAGGGGACAAGAGCACGGAGAAGATTATCAAGGCCCTTATCTCTAAAGAGCGTGCAATGGACAGGAAAATCACTGAGCTTGCCCTCCTGAAGAAGAAGGAGGAGCGGAGCGCTCAAGAGCTGGAGATGAAGGAAAAGGAGCTTGAGAAGAAGGAGAATGAGCTCAGGCGCGAAGGAGTCAGGGAAATAAACAGCTATCTCAGGTCCACAAGGAAGGAGCTTGAGAAGCTTGTCATGGATGTCAGGACTGGAAAGCTCACTTCTGAAAAGACGAAAAGGGTCAAGAACTATATAAAATCAGTTGAGAACAAAAAAGCTGAGGAGGATGCTCTCATAAAAGAGGAAGAGGAGCTTCCTCTTGATGATACTCCATTCCTTCCAGGGGAGGATGTAGTCTGCGGCACAGCGAAGAGCAGGGGAAAGGTTATTGCTGTAAACAAGAACACAATAACAGTAGCTCTTGAAAATGGCCTGAGGATGGATATAAAGCGTTCAATGGTACGTCATGCCCCGAAGGAGGAGAAGAGAGCAAGTGTTCAGTATGGAGGTTCTTCAAAGAAGGCTGAGTATACTATCGATCTCAGAGGGCTTACATTGGAGGAGGCCAAAGCAAAGCTTGCTGATCAGATAGAAGCAGCGCTTCTTTCATCTCTTGGGTCATTTGCTATAATCCATGGATATGGCGACGGAATACTTTCAAGAGGTCTTCATGAGTATCTTAAAGGGCGAAGAGAAGTGAAGGATTATCATTTCGCGCGTCCCGAGGATGGCGGAATGGGCAAGACCTATGTTGAGCTTTTCTGACTATAATACATTATTTTAGGAGGCGATATGTCTGATTACATGAATGGAACAGGAATACAATACCATCTTCATATAAAGAAAGGAGATGTAGGACGCTATGTCATACTTCCAGGAGATCCGAAGAGAGTTCCGCTGATTGCTAAGCATCTCGATAACGCTACCTTTGTCGCAGATAGCAGGGAGTATGTCACATATACAGGAATGCTAGATGGAGAGAAGGTTTCTGTAACCAGTACTGGTATAGGAGGTCCTTCCGCTTCAATTGCAATGGAGGAGCTTTATAAGTGTGGGGCAGACACATTCATAAGGATGGGAACCTGCGGTGGCATTGCTCTTCCTGTTATGGGAGGAGATGTTGTCATAGCAACAGGTGCTGTCAGAATGGAAGGAACAAGCCGTGAATATGCTCCTATTGAATTCCCAGCAGTTGCTGATTACTACGTTGTTACTGCACTGAAGGAAGCTGCAGATAGACTTGGCTATAAGCACCACATAGGAGTAGTGCAGTGCAAGGATTCCTTCTATGGTCAGCATGAGCCAGAGGTAATGCCAGTAAGCTATGAGCTGCAGAATAAATGGGAAGCTTGGAAGCGTCTGGGAGTCCTTGCTTCCGAGATGGAAAGCGCGGCCCTTTTTACAGTTGCCGCCCGCCTTGGAGCAAGATGCGGTTCAGCTTTCTTTGTCGTTGGCAATCAGGAGCGGGAGAAGCTTGGAATGGATAACCCTAAGCTTCATGACACTGAACCTGCAATAGAAGTTGCTGTTGAAGGTGTAAGGCGACTTATAGCAATGGATAGAGCAAAGGCTTGATGATTCTTGTTTGATGGGAAACTGCTGTCGAAACGATTCAGGCAGCAGTTTTCGTTAAATCCTGATTAGTTATAGAGGGTTATACCGCTGCTTATTAGTTCTGCTTTTCTTTTTTCCAGTAATTCTAAGAGATTGTCTGTGGGGGAGGCTTCTGTATCCAGCTCTATTGTGAATAGCTCCAGACCTGTCTCTGTATAGTCTTTCTGGAGCTCCGGAGATGGGTGCATCGATAGGTCCAGGGCGAATCTTTCATCCTTGAATGATTTCACAGCATCCTCCGTTTCCTTGAGGTATGTCTGATTCGTTTTAAGGTTTCTTATAGCTATTATTCCTCTTACAGGTTCCGGTCTAGAAAAAATATCCACAGTATTCACGCGATAATCATAAATAAATTAGTCACTCTTAACAATCTGGAATTTGCTTTTACGCATTTAGTGGAGTAAAATCTGAAAATTGATAGGAATTAAAAATGGAACAGCAGATTCAGGATCTAATTGCATCCATAAGAAAGGATGGTATCGATGCGGCTAAGGCTGAGAGCGATAGAATAATCGCTGAGGCTGAAGCGAAGGCAGCTTCAATTCTGAAAGATGCCGATGAGAAGAGCAAAAGCATGATTGAAGATGCTACTAAGGAGATAGGTATCATGAAAGCCTCATCCGAAGCATCTATTAAGCAGGCGGCAAGGGATGTTTCTCTTTCTCTCAAGAAGAGCATTGAGGATAAGTACAGCGAGATACTCCGCGATGCAGTGAAGGGAGCTATCAAGGGAGAGAATCTTCTTGAGCTTATCAAGACAGCACTTTCAGGAGATGTTTCAGGTAAGGTTGTCGAGATATCCACATCAGATATGGATGCTCTGAGAAGCAGTCTTTCTTCTGTTTTCGCCTCTGAAATCAAGGCAGGTCTTACAGTCCGTTCATCCTCGTTTCTTTCAGGAGGATTCCGGATTGCGGAGAAAGATGGATCTGGATATGTGGATTACTCCGATGAGGAGTGTGGCAAGCTCCTGATGCCCTATCTTTCAGATAGCCTTAAGGAGATTATAGGGTAATGGCAGAGTACTACTACTTCGCAGCTTCTCTTCCGATGCTCAGGATGGATAAGGAAATCCCTATAACTTATTCTGAGTTCATGGCAAAGGCTGAAGAACAGCTTTCAAAAAGTGATTTCAGTGATCTCAAGCTCGCTGTTTTCAACTCTGATGATAAGAAAGCTGCTTTGCCCATTGTAAGAGAGTGGCAGGAGTTTCAGGGAAACCTTTCAAAGGCAATCTGCAGAGTAAGAGCAGAGCGTCTTGGTTTCTCTGGTTATGAGAAAGCTGTTGATAAGAATCTTGAGAGCCTTGCTCGTGATATCGTGGAAAAAAATCCATTGGATGGGGAGAGGGCGATACTTTCCCTCTATTTTGATTTTCTTTCCTCTCATGAGACTGGTTCTCCGTTTTCCTCAGCTTCCCTTATGATTTATGCACTTAAGCTCCAGATCCTGGAGAAAGCCAATGCGTTTGATGAAGCAAAGGGAAGAGCTGAGTTCGATAAGCTATACAAAGTCATCGAAGGAAATATAAAGAGGTAATAGCGGTATGTCAGCATCGAAAGGACATGTAACTGGCGTCAATGGCAACATGGTCAATGTTGCTTTTGATGGACAGGTCATAAAGAATGAGGTTGGTTATATCCAGGTAGGGGACACCAGACTCAAAAGTGAGATAATAAGAATTACCGATGGCATTGCATCCCTTCAGGTCTATGAAATGACTGGAGGAATCAAGGTAGGAGACAGTGTTGAGTTCACTGGAGAGCTTCTCTCCGTCGAACTTGGTCCTGGACTTCTTACCCAGGTCTTCGATGGTCTTCAGAATCCGCTCCCGGAGCTTGCTGCTAAGTGTGGCTTCTTCTTGGAGAGAGGAGTTTATATCGATCCGCTTCCAGATAAGGAGTGGGATTTCACTCCTGTGCTGAAAGCAGGGGATACTGTAAGAGCTGGAGATTATTTCGGAACTGTTCCTGAGGGGCTTTTCACCCACAGGATCATGGTTCCTTTCACTCTTCAGGGTGAGTGGAAGATCAAATCAATTGCAGATAAAGGTTTTCACCGCTCCTATGAGACAGTCTGTGTAATAACAAACAACAAGGGAGAGGAGAAAGCGCTTTCGATGATCATAACCCAGCCTGTTAAGGTTGCTATCGGGGGCTATGATGAGAGAGTCCTTCCAGATGAACCGATGGTTACCAGAATCAGGGTAATCGATACATTCCTCCCTGTTGCTAAAGGTGGTACTTACTGTACCCCTGGTCCATTCGGAGCTGGAAAGACAGTTCTGCAGCATCTCACTTCAAAGAATGCTGATGTTGATATCGTAATCATCGCAGCATGTGGAGAGAGAGCGGGAGAGGTTGTTGAGATTCTCAAAGAATTCCCAGAGCTGACAGATCCTAGGACAGGCAGGAGTTTGATGGAGAGAACCATCATCATTTGCAACACATCCTCAATGCCTGTTGCAGCTAGAGAGGCATCTGTATACACAGCTGTGACAATGGCAGAGTATTACAGGAACATGGGACTTGATGTTCTGCTCCTTGCTGACTCTACATCACGTTGGGCTCAGGCAATGAGGGAGATGTCAGGTCGTCTTGAAGAGATTCCAGGTGATGAGGCGTTCCCTGCATATCTTGAATCGAGAATCGCTGGATTCTATGAAAGGGCTGGTAAGGTAAGACTCAGGGATGGTGGCTATGGCTCTGTCACGATTGGAGGTAGCGTATCTCCTGCAGGCGGTAACTTCGAAGAGCCTGTAACTCAGGCAACGCTGAAAGTTGTTGGCGCCTTCCATGGTCTTTCAAGAGAACGCTCAGATGCAAGAAAATATCCTGCTATAGACTCTCTGGAGTCGTGGTCAAAGTATGATGGCATCATTGAGAAGGATAAGGTTGATACAGCTTATTCCTTTGTACGTAGAGGAAATGAAGTCAACTCCATGATGAAAGTCGTCGGAGAGGAGGGAACTAGCCTCTCAGATTATATCGTGTATCAGAAGGGAGAATTTGTTGACGATGTATATCTCCAGCAGAATTCATTCGACCCTGTAGACTCGATGGTTACAGTCGAAAGGCAGAAGCTTTCCTTCTCAGTCCTTTATGACATTCTCCTCTCAGAGTTCTCCTTCACAGATAAGAAGGATGTAAGAACTTTCTTCAATGAGCTCAGACAGCGTTTCCTGGATTGGAACAGCACTGCAGATGGAGATGAGAAGTTCGAGGAAAGAAAGAATGCTGTTATTTCGTACTATCATGGGAGGAGGAAGTAATGCAGAAGGTCTATACGAAAATCGACTCCATTGTCGGTAACGTCATAACTGTTCGTGCTGAGGGTGTCCGCAATCAGGATCTTGCAGAGATAACCACATCCCAGGGTAAGGGATATGCGAATGTAATCAAGCTAGATGGCGATAAAGTCTCGCTTCAGGTATTCCAGGGTGGTCAGGGTGTCTCTACTGGTGACAGCGTGAGATTCCTCGGAGTTCCAATGAGGGTAAGCTTCACAGATGATCTTCTTGGAAGAGTCTTCGATGGAGCTGGAAAACCCAGGGATAACGGACCAGAGCTTACAGAGAATATGATTGAGATAGGAGGGCCTTCTGTTAACCCTGCTCGTCGTCTTATTCCAAGTAAGATGATCCGTACAGGAATCCCGATGATTGATGTATTCAACACGCTTGTTGAGTCTCAGAAGCTTCCTATCTTCTCCATCTCCGGAGAGCCATATAATCAGCTTCTTGCTCGTATCGCTATGCAGAGTGATGTTGATATCATCGTTCTTGGCGGAATGGGGCTGAAGTATGATGATTACCTCTTCTTCCGCAACTCGCTGGAGAAATCGGGAGCGATGTCGAGAACTATCATGTTCATTCATACCGCATCCGACCCGACTGTAGAGTGTACTCTCGTTCCTGACCTTGCCCTTGCTGTAGCTGAGCGTTTCGCACTCAACGGAAAGAGAGTGCTTGTCCTTCTTACAGATATGACGAACTTCTGTGATGCGGAGAAGGACATGGCCATCACAATGGATCAGGTTCCATCTAACAGAGGTTACCCGGGAGATCTTTATTCAACTCTCGCTTCCCGCTATGAGAAAGCTGTCGATTTCGAGGGGGCTGGTTCTGTTACGATTCTTGGTGTAACAACGATGCCAGGGGACGATGTTACTCATCCTGTTCCTGACAACACTGGATACATCACTGAGGGGCAGTACTACCTCAGAAACGGAAGAATCGAGCCGTTCGGATCTCTTTCCCGTCTTAAGCAGAATGTGAACAAGGACACAAGATCCGATCACAGGGCTTTGATGGATGCCATGATCAAGCTGTATGCCGCTTACAAGGATTCTCTTGAGAAGCGTTCAATGGGTTTCATGATGACGGACTGGGACGAGAAGCTTCTGAAATATGGTGCGCTTTTTGAGGAGAAGATGATGGATCTTTCAGTCAATATTCCTCTTGAGAAAGCACTTGATGAAGGCTGGGCTATTCTCGCTGAGTGTTTTGAGCCTAATGAGACTGGACTTAGAACTGATCTTATAGCGACCTATTGGCCTAAGGAGCGGTAATGGCTGTAAAGCTTACGAAGAATGAGCAGAAGAAGCAGAAAGATGCACTGAAGCAGTATCAGCGCTATCTGCCAACACTTCAGCTGAAGAAGCAGCAGCTCCAGATTGTCATCAGGGAGGCTGAGAATAAGATTGTAAAGCTGAAGGAAGAGCAGAAGAAGGCTGTGGATGCCCTTTCTCTCTGGATTGCCGTCTATGGAGACAATGCAGCGTTTCCTGAGGATAAGTCCATCTCGAATCTTGTCGTGATTGACAGGATAGAGAAGGAGAAGGGGAACATAGCCGGAGTTGAGGTGCCTGTTTTCAAGGAGCTTCTTTTCAAGAGGGTTGAGTATGATCTTGAGTATTATCCTCTCTGGGTCGATAAAGCTCTCGATGCTTTGAAGGATATAGCGAAGTACGATGCGCTTGTTGCGACGCTTGAAGAGGAGATAGAACTCCTTTCTAAGGAGCTGAGGACGACAACGCAGCGTGTTAATCTCTTCGAGAAGGTGAAGATACCTGAGACGAAGGAGAATATAAGAGTGATTGGAATCTATCTTCAGGATCAGCAGACATCTGCTGTTGTCAGAGGAAAGATTGCGAAGAAGAAACTGGTGAAGGTGAGCTGATGATTGAGAAGATGAAGAAAGTTGTAATCCTGGCAGGGGAGAACAGCAAGAAGAAGCTTCTTGTCTCGCTTCGCCATGCCGGGGTAATGCATATTACGGATATCGTCAGGAAGACACCATCTGCAGACAATCTTGAATCCAGGCGGGCTGAATACGCTCGTATTCTCCAGACTCTGGAGGAGAGGAAGGATAAGAAGGACAAGACAAAGCTTGATGTCTCCGGTGATGATTTCGATAGAATCCATTCAGCTTTAAAAGCCGCGGTCGATAGGGAAGCAGAGCTCAAGGAGAGAATCAACGCGCTTCAGAACGAGAGGGAGAGAATACTTCCTTTCGGAGAGTTCGATCCTGAAGCGCTGAAGGCACTTGAGAAGGATGGTATCCCAATCTACCTATACACACTCGGAAAGAAGGAAGAGGAGAAGCTCAAGGCTGATGAGAGCGTTAAGTTCATTCCTCTTTCCTATAGCGGAAAGGGTAATGCGATTGCTGTTCTTTACTCTCCGCTTCCGAGGGAGATCGCTGCACAGTCATTTGATCTTCCTGAGAAGAGCCTTGGGGAGCTTGAAGCTGAACTTCTGAGTGATTCTGCAGAACTTAAAGAAAAGGGTGATGAGATTGTAAAAGGTGCTCGGTACATCCCATCTTACAAGGCATATATAGCAAAGCTTGACGAGAAGATAACCTTCGAGAGAGTCAGTGCGACAGTCTCTGGAGATGATGTTATCTACCTAACTGGCTATGTGCCTGAGAAGTATGAGAAGAAGTTCCGCTCCTACGCAGAGGAAAACTCATTTGCTTACATGATTTCTGAACCTACTGATGAGGACAATCCTCCGACGCTTGTGCATTACAAGGGTATTACAAGGATTGTCAAACCTATCTTTGATATACTCGGAACTGTTCCGGGTTATCGTGAGTATGATATCTCATCATATTTCCTTGTGTTCTTCTCGCTGTTCTTTGCGATGATCATAGGAGATGCTGGTTACGGAATCGTCTTCTTGATTGCGGCAATCGCGATGCATGTGAAAGCTAAGAAGGCTTCGGATATAAACATCCTTCTGTATGTTCTCTCCGTTGTGACGATCATATGGGGAGCGCTTACAGGAACATGGTTCGGTTCAGAGGCTGTCCTTCATAAGATACCATTCCTGCAGAAGTTCATTGTCCCCGCGATAACGAACTTCCCCGATATTGTCGGTGTTGATGCTACTTGGGCTCAGAACATGCTTATGAAGTTCTGCTTCATACTGGGAGCTGTACAGCTTGGGCTTGCAAGGGTGATGAATATCGTGAGGAAGGCAAAGGAGAAGGATCTTTCCCTTGTCGCTGAAGCTGGATGGTTCATCGATGTTGTGATGCTCTACTTGATGGCGCTTTATCTGGTAATAGGGCAGGCTGTTCCATTTAATCTGATCATAGGAGGAATCGCTACAGGTTTTGTCCTTGTCTGCTGCTTCTCAGCTCAGGGCCCTGGAATAAAGTTCATCGATGGACTCAAAGGAAGCCTTGCTGGTTTCTTCACAACGTTCCTCGATACGATTTCATGTTTTTCGAACATAATGAGCTATATAAGGCTGTTCGCAGTCGGTATGGCATCTCTTGCTATTGCCCAGTCCTTCAATGGAATGGCTGAAGGCATGATGTCAGGACCGCTTATCGTGGCTGGAATAGCAGTAATAGCGGTCGGACATCTTCTGAATCTCGTTATGGGTATTCTGTCTGTTGTCGTACATGGCGTCAGACTTAATCTACTGGAATTCTCCGGTGCTCTCGGAATGGAGTGGACTGGATACAATTATGAACCATTTAAGGAAATGGTTAACAATAAAGCTGATAACAGCTAAGGAGAGGATATGGAAAATCTTGCTTATCTTGGAATGGCATGTGCACTCTGCTTTTCCGCACTAGGATCAGGATTCGGTACAGGCTGCGCTGGTCAGAGCGCTGTCGGTGGATGGAAGAAATGCTATGCAGCAGGTAAACCTGCTCCGTTCATTCTCGTTGCGTTCGCAGGCGCGCCTCTTACACAGACGATTTATGGCTTCTTGCTTATGACATTCATCCGTTCAGCTTTTGAAAGCGGAGCGTCATATCTTCTTTGCCTTTCCGTTGGTATGCTCGGTGGAGCAGCTATCGGACTTTCAGCTTGGTTCCAGGGAAAGGTTGCAGCAGCTGCATCGGATGCACTTGCAGAGACAGGTAAGGGTACAGCTAACTACTTCATCGTTATCGGTATCACAGAGACTGTAGCTCTCTTTACCCTCGTTTTCAGTTTGCTTGCTCTCTAAGAGAAAGAAAAGATAGTTCAGCCCTGGCTCGTCCAGGGCTTTGCTGTTATTTAAGGAAGGTCAGGACTGTTTTTCCCTTTTCATAGCCATGGTTATATAGGTTAACAACATCTTCTTTTCTATGCTTTGTCGTGGTTACCCCGAAGGTGTTATCAGGTGCTATAAGTAACGCCTTTCCTTCTTTCTCCAGTTCAAGAACTTCCCTTAATTGTCTATTGTAGGTTTCAGCACGTAACGACAAAGCTTTTGCGCACTCAGGATACTTTCTTGAAAGAAACTTCACAGCTAGCCTGTCTTTCTCCGGATCCCGGAAATCATCGCGTCGTTTCGTTATGATGACTATGATTCTATCTGCTCCCATCTCCAGTGCTTTCCTGTATGGGATAGGGTCAGACACCCCTCCATCAAAATAGGGAACGGAATCTATTACCGTTGGTCTGCATAGCACGGGAATAGTACCCGAGGCTTCTATCGATTTCATCTCGAAAGGCTTCAGCGATGACTTAGGGAAATAAACAGGTTTACCTGTCAATGCATTAGTTGCAACGATTGTAAAATCCTTCTCTGAAGCTGTGTACGCTTCGATATCAAAGGGATCTTCCTTTCCTGGAAATGAGATATCCTCATAGATATACTTCATATTCAGAAGCGAGCCATGCTTAAGGAGCTGTCCTATTCCCATGTACTCTTTCCTGTTTGGATAAGTATCATAAAACCTGACAACTCTTCCTCTCTGTCTTGATATGTAATTAGAAAGATTCGAGGCTCCTGCAGAAACACCCAGGCAGTTGTTTATGTTTATATTCTCATCCATGAAGTAATCGAGGACACCTGCGCCGAAGGCATCCCTCATACCTCCGCCTATGTCTATCAATGCATATTTCATATTCCGATCCTTTTAGAAAGAGTATCTGCATTGGAGAGAAGAGACAAGGAAAAAGGTTTGCGTGATAGACAAATTGCGTTAATTGTTGTTCATCACCATATGCAATAACCAAGAAGCATGAAAATCGAAAAAGCGTCTGAATTGAGGCTGATATTGTGTCTGCTGATAGAATAAAAATTAAATTAATTACTTATTTCGCAATAAGATGTTTGATTCTAAAAAGCGGCTGAAAAGCGGCTGATTCAGTATTTTTCTCTTTGTTTTAAGAGAATTCTGAGAACATTAATGCTTGACGGAAAGCTTGAGAGAATCTTTCTTTGTTTTCGTGTATCCTTTTGATATGAGTCTTGCAATTCTATTTCTATGTCCTTTTGTTGGAACGCTTCTTGGTTCTGCTGCTGTCTATTTCTTTCATGATGGAATAGGAGAGAAGACAGGGAAGGCTGTAACAGGTTTTGCAGGTGGTGTCATGATCGCAGCATCTGTCTGGTCCCTGCTTCTTCCTGCTATTGAGCAATCGTCATATTACATAGCTGCTTTAGGTTTCCTTCTCGGTGTCGCGTTCCTTCTTCTCCTCGATACTATAGTTCCTCACATCCATGCAACCGCTGAGAAAGCCGAGGGAAGGGCATCAGGGCTTTCAAAATCATCGCTTCTTATGCTCGCTGTCACGCTTCATAACATACCGGAAGGTATGGCTGTCGGAGCTGCAGCAGCTGCCGCTATTGCCTCCGATGGTGCAATAAGCTACGCTTCTGCACTTGCGCTATCTCTGGGAATAGCGCTCCAGAATTTTCCAGAGGGACTTGTTGTATCGATGCCACTGTATAAAGCTGGAAAAAATAAAGGCCGTGCATTTCTTGAAGGAACGCTCTCGGGAATAGTGGAGCCAATCGGTGCATTGGTAGCATTCATCTTTGTCTCCTTCCTCAGTTCGCTACTTCCTGTTCTACTTTCATTTGCAGCTGGTGCTATGTTCTATGTAGTTGTGGAAGAGCTGATACCGGAAGCTTCCGAAGGCGAACATTCGAATATAGGGACGATTGGAGCTGCTATCGGATTTGCTTTGATGATGTTGCTTGATGGAATTTTCGGTTAACATTGCAAATATGGCTGAAATATGAGAAAATTTCTCATAGATATCCATTTTTTGGAGGCTAGCATGCTCTCTCTCTTTTCAGTTTCAGGATTCAGATCCTTTAAAGATAAAGCCGAAATCTCATTCAGAAGCGAAGCGATAACAGAAAACCAGGATACTATCTCAAACGGAGGCTATCTTCCCGCTGTTGTGATTCTTGGTCCTAATGGAAGCGGAAAGAGCAGCATGCTCAAGGCTCTTCAGAATCTTGTTGAATTCATATCCCTTCCTCTTCTTTCCTCAGGGGACGTGATCAAAGGACTTGATAAAGGATCTTTCTCTCTTCTCTATTCATCAGGAACTTTCCTTTATAGATACTCCATAGGTATGAAGAACGGGGAGGTTATTGATGAAAAGCTAGAGAGGATGGAGAGTGAGGATAAGAGAGCATCTCTATTATTTTCAAGAACCACTGAAGAAGTGAGGTATCATGGGGCTCTGAAGAGTGTGGGTGTTGGTGATATCCCCTCTGATCTTCCTCTTCTGACACTCCTTCGCTCTGAGCATCCTGATAACCCCGTTATCGAGGAAGCCTTCAGGGGCATTGTCGATTGCTTTGTTTTTAGGAATGCGGAGTATTCATCCCTCTCTGAAGAGAGGAAAGCACTTGTTATAAAGATTCTTCAGGAGATGGGTTTTGATGCTGTGGATTATGATGGAAAGAAAGTTTTCTATGAGGATTTTGAAGTTCCCATTTCAGAGGAAAGCGATGGAGTGAAGGAGCTTCTTTCATTTCTTCCTTCCCTTGTAACGGCACTTGAGGATGGTAAGCTTCTGGTTGCGGATAATCCTATTCCATCGCTTCACTCTGCGCTGAAGAAATACATAGTAAGGCTATTTACAGATAGAACATCAAATAGGAATGGCTCTTCTCTCATTCTTTCTGCTTCTGATGTAACGCTATTGGATATCCAGCTTTTACGCCGAGATGAGATATACCTTGCTGAAAAGAAAGATGGCGTGTCAAAGCTTTCCAGGCTGACTGAGATAAAAGACAGGGAAGGGCAGAGCATCAGAAAGGATGCAAGGCTTTTGAAAAGCTACGAAAATGGAGATTACGGCGCCTATCCAGAGCTTCGGAAGCTTATAAACTGGAGTGATAAGAAAGAAATAAAAGAAAGCGAGAGAAAGCACTTCTCAATCAATAACCGCAGGTATCTTGGAAATAAGTTCCGTATAACAAGGTTCATCAGGGAGATAGCAGATTCCAGCTGCGGGGTATACTCATCTTTTGCAGATATCTTCTCAGGTACTGGCAGTGTCTCCTATGCTTTCAGGGACAAGAAGCTCATTCTTAACGACTTCCTCTATTCGAATTACCTTGCAAATCTTGCATGGTTCTCTCCTGAGCCCTTCAATAAGGGAAAGCTTGAGAGTCTTATCGATGGCTATAATGCTGAGGTGGATACTGAAGATAATTACTTTTCGGATAATTTCTCCGACACTTATTTCTCTCGTGAGAACTGCAGGAAAATAGGGGCTATCCGTGATGATATCGAGAGAAGGTATCGAACAGGCGAGATAAACATGAGGGAGAAGGCGATACTTGTCACATCCCTTATCTATGCCATGGACAGAATAGCTGCTACCTGCGGTCACTACGATGCATACAGAAGCGGTGCCGATTTGAGTGCCGGATTGGAACTTAGGATGCTGGATGCAGATGAGATTAACAATGATGGAAACGAGATCTTCAGCGAGGATAGCAACCAGCTTGTGAAACGGATCAAAGCCGATGTCGTTTATATCGATCCTCCATATAATTCCCGGCAGTATTCAGATGCATACCATTTGCTGGAAAACGTTGCCAGATGGGAAAAAGGACCTGTTGAAGGCAAAGCCAGGAAGATGGACAGGAAAGGAATGAAGAGTCTTTACTCGACTGTAAAAGCGGAGGAGGCTTTCCAGGATCTTATTTCCTCAATTGACGCGAAGTACATCCTGCTTTCATACAACAATATGCATGATAAAGGAGATGGGCGTTCAAATGCCAAAATCTCTGATACTGCGATAAACCGCATCCTTTCGGAAAAGGGGGATGTTAAGGTATTTTCCACCTCTCATAGGCTATTCTCTGCAGGTAAGAGCCATATAGAAGGAAATGAGGAGAGAATCTTCCTCTGCACTGTCAGACGCGAGAGGAAGGAGAAGAAGGATTACATAGAGTCGCCACTGAACTATATAGGAGGAAAGGGCAGGATACTTACCAATCTTCTTGATGCGTTCCCCAGTGATATCGATACATTTGTTGATCTCTTTGCAGGAGGCTGTACAGTCGGTGTGAATGTGCCATGCCGCCGTGTAATCTTCAATGACTCAGATGCCCGCCTTGTATCGCTCCTTCGCGAAATGAGACGCTCAGATAAATCTGCATTCTTCGCAGATATCTTCCGAGTTATCGAGGAGTATGGTCTTTCGAGAACGGATATGCATGGCTATGAGTACTATGGAGCAGCTTCCTCTGCAGGGCTTGGAAGCGTGAATAAAGAGGCATATATGCACCTCAGAAAGGATTTCAATACACTCTCTCTTGATGAGCACATGAGAGCTGTGATTCTCTATGTTCTTATAATCTATGGCTTCAACAATCAGATAAGATTCAATGATGATGGAGACTTTAACCTCCCTGTAGGAAAGAGGGATTTCAACTCGAGGATGCAGGAGAAGCTCTCCGCATTCATCGATAGGATAAAAACACTTGATGCCATCTTCCTTGATTCAGATTTCCGTACTATAGAGATTCCATCCTCAGCATTTGTCTATGCGGATCCTCCATACCTTGTAACGACAGCAACCTACAATGAGAAGCATGGCTGGACTGAGAATGATGAGACATCGCTGCATGAGATACTTGAGAATCTTACTGAAAGGGGAATTAAATTCGCGCTCTCGAATACACTCAGAAGCCGAGGACGTGAGAATACCTTCCTCCTTTCATGGCTTGAGAAACATCCAGAGTACAGAGTCATTCATGTAGATAGGAGCTATTCGAACTCTAATTACCACATAAAGGATAGGGATGCTGAGTCAGATGAGGTAATAATCCTCAATTATTGATAAAGCTTTCCACCTCATATTCCTGAAGGGAGCAGTTTCCTGGGCTGAATTCCTTATACTCCTCCAGCGTCTTGCTATGAAAGTAAGTGTCCAGAATCCTGATCATGGAAGCATGGCAGACTAGGAGGACGTTCTTGTTGTATTCACTTCTTATCCTATCTATGAGGTTGTAGACTCGTCTTGCAACATCTACAACTGATTCCCCTTCAGGAAAACGCATGAAAGGTTCATCCTTGAGCTTCCTGAATTCTGGATCGTACCAGTCACAGCCATCAAATGTACCGAAGTTCATTTCATGAAGATCCTCAACAACTTCCGCTTTAATACCAAGAGCTTTCTCAATTGGACGAGCTGTTTCTCTTGCACGGCGGAGCGGTGATACAAGTATTACCTCTATCTTGTTCCTGTCTTTCTCTTTAAGGAGCCTCTCTGCAAGAGCTTCTGCCTGCTTCTTTCCTTCTTCTGACAAATCTACCTCAAGTATCCCGCAGACCTTGTGCATTCTATTGCATATAGTCTCTCCATGCCTTGCAACGAATATCTTCATAGTTACCTCGGAAAGAAGATAGCATCTGAAGCTTTGTTTGAGAAGAATGGGTAAACCTGACCAAAACCTCCAGATACTGCGTATAGATATATGGAGGTATCAAATGAAGAATGATTATAATGAAGACATGAGGAATGTGACGACAAGCAACTCAGTATTCGAGGAGATGATCAGGGATGGTTCTGTGTATGTGGATAAGACTGAATACATCTATAAGCTTGTCAGTGGAAAGGAGAGGTTCTGTTTCATATCGAGGCCTAGGAGGTATGGAAAATCTCTCTTCTGCTCCACTCTTTTGCTCTATTCGATGGGAAGAGGGAGCTATTCAGGGATCTCTATATAGGCAGTACTGACTATGACTTCAGAAGCTATCCTGTGATTCATCTTGATTTCAGCGGAATGGATCTTTCGTCTTTCGATAACTTCCTCAGCTGTTTACGCAGGAACATAAGGAAAGAGGCGGAACGTAATGGCATAAGGCTTGAGGACGGATCTCCAGCTGCAATGCTTGATGAATTGCTTGATAGGATTTTTCTGGATAAGGGACTTGCTGTCATTATCATAGATGAGTTCGATTCCCCTATGACAGGTGCCATCAATGATGCCTCCTTGATAGAGAATATGTTGAAGGTCTTCAATGCATTCTACCAGACTATAAAGAAGAACAGCGAGCGCATCAGGTTCTTCTTCATGACAGGGGTGGTGAAGCTAGCTAATCTCTCTGTTTTCTCAGCAATGAACAATCTCCGTGATCTTTCGATGGATGAATCATTCTCTGCGGCATTCGGATATACGCAAGAAGAACTTCTGGAATACTTCGGGGAGGGAATAGAAGAGTGCTATGAGGAAAACAAAGATAGATACAGGACAAGGGAAGAGCTATTGGAGAGGATAAGAGGGTATTATGATGGCTACCGCTTCTCTCCTGAGTGCGAAGAGAGGGTATATAATCCTGTGTCGATAGGGTACTTCTTCACCTCGGGCTATCGCTTTGAGAACTACTGGGACAGGACAGGGACTTCAACCCTTGCTGTTGAGCTTGCAAGGAAGGTAGAGCTCTCATCAATCATAGATGGCTCTATTGCAGTAAGCCGCATGGCCTTCACCAATTTCGATATCCTTTCCATCAGGGAGAAGAAACTCTCGAAAGATAATGTCGCAGCGCTCCTGTATTATGCAGGATATCTTACAATAAATGACGGCGATGAATTCGCCATTGAGCTCATCTTCCCGAACAAGGAGGTAGCCTCATCCTTCAGCATGAATCTGATCTCCAGGTATGCTGATGAATCATATTCCGCAGGAGTATGGATGTCGGAATTCATAAGGGCATGCAGGAGTGGGGATGAGGAAGCTGTTATGATGAAGCTGAAGGAATACTTTGCAGCGTTCTCCTATGAGCTTATAGGGAAGGAGAGGGAGAAGTTCTATCATACGATTTTCCATGGAATTTTCGTCATGGCAGGGCTATATGCAATAAGCGAGGACAGGGGATTGAGGGGCAGGGCAGATGAGGTGATACTCACAGAAAATGATCTCTGGATCTTCGAGCTCAAGATTGATAAGGAAGCGGAAGAGGCTGTAAGACAGATAGATAAGAAAGGCTATCGGGAGAAATACAGCTATCTGATTGAGCCCGGGATGCGGATTCATGAGATAGGAATAAGCTTCTCATCTGAAGAAAGGAAAATCTCTGCCTGGGAAAGCAGAGAAAAGTGAAAGAAATAGGAGGAGACAAAATCTCCTCCCGGGTTCTTAGTTCTTTGCATCTCTGATAGAAGAAGCGATCAAGCGGATTGCATTGATATTGATGAAGCCCTTGCAGTCAATTGGATGATAGCCGCCGGCTTTATCCATCGAACCGAGATCCTCATTGTAGAGGGAGTAATCTGATTCGATTCCCGCATTGATAACATTTCCTTTGTAGAGAGCGACAGTAGCCTTTCCTGTGACGTTCTTCTGGCTTGCATCAAAGAGTGCTGTAAGCATATTGAATTCCGGTGCTCCCCAGTAACCATTGTAGATAAGCTCCGCATATTTCGGAGAGAGCATGTCTCTGAGGTGCATTGCTTCCTTATCCATTGTGAGGCCCTCAAGGTTATGGTGAGCTTTCCAGAGAATCTCGCAGCCTGGAGTTTCATACACACCGCGGCTCTTTATTCCTATGAATCTGTTCTCGACCATATCGACTCTTCCTATAGCGTTGTCATGTCCCATCTTATTCAGGTAGAGAATCATCTCGACAGGATCTGTGACTACAGTTCCATCATTCTCATTCTTTACAGAGAGAGGGATTCCGTCCTTGAAAGTAAACGTGAGAAGAGTTTCCTTATCGTTTGCTTTCTCTGGTGAAAGAGTCAGGGAGAAGACATCCTCCGGGCATCTCTTTGACGGGTCTTCAAGAATACCAGCCTCATGTGAGATATGTATCAGGTTCTCATCCTCGCTGTATGGCTTCTTTGTTGTTGCCTTTACAGGAATGCCATTCTCTTCAGCATATTTAAGCATGTCGCTTCTGCCTTCGAACTGTGAAAGCCATTCCTCATCTTTCCATGGGCTGATGATCTTCACATCGGGCATGTTCATGTAGTAGCCGAACTCGAATCTCACCTGATCGTTTCCCTTTCCGGTAGCACCATGGGCAACATACTTCGTCCCTTCCTTCTTTGCTATCTCGATATGTCTTTTTGCTATGATAGGGCGGGCAAGGGATGTTCCAAGCATGTATGTGCCTTCATAGATAGTATTTGCCTTGAGAGCTGGATAGATATAATCAGTGACAAGAGGCTTCTTGAGATCCTCGATATAAACCTTGGAAGCACCTGTTGCGTATGCTTTCTCCTCAATTGCCTTGAAATCTTCTTTCTGTCCTACATCAGCTACATATGCAATAACATCAAATCCTTTATTTGCCAGCCACTTGAGAATAACAGATGTATCAAGTCCGCCAGAATATGCAAGAATGACCTTTTCCTTCATTGTCTTATCTCCTTGATGGTTGTTATTATGCATATTCATTTAATTTATGCAATAGATTTTTGCATATTTATTCATAAAATGCTGAAAAATAATTAATTTATGCATATTGGATGAATTGTTAGAGAAAAAAAACGTCCCCAGCGGCTCTGCCCACTGGGGATTCGCGCCACGGACATTCTCCGCAACGTCTATGGCAGTCCCTCTTCTAGGCAACCTGGCTACGCCATTTAAGCCACTAAATATTAAATAACATGGCAATTTCTATTTGTAAATACAGTTTTGCTAAGAAACGGCATAAAAATTGTATAGGTTTCATGAAGAGTGTTGCAAATGATGTTTTGATTGCTTACATTCAGATATATGATTGGTTTCTTCATAAAGAAGGCTTTCTTTGATGGGTGGGATAATCTCATCGGAATAGTACTCTTCAATATAGGGTATATCGCGATGCTGTTCATAGCATTCTGGGTTTCTATGACACTGGGGCAGATGAATTGGATGCTGGGTTATCTGGCTGTAATCCTCTTCTGCTTCCTCTATGCCGTGCTGATGGGAGGGACAGCAGCTGTTGCCCATAACTATTCAGATTACAAACGTGAGTCATGGAGCGAATTCAAGAGAGGTATAAAGAGGAATATAAGGCACTCGGCACTTTATTTTGTCCTTATCCTCCTTTTCATCGCGAATTTCTTCCTGATCATCCCGTTCTATGCGAGTTTCGGGAATATCGTGGGATATCTTCTTGCTGTTGTGATGCTGTGGGTTGAGATAATCCTGGCTCTTATGCTTCCGTACTATTTCCCGCTCATGAACCTCCTTCCTGGAGATAATGCCAGAAAGACGCTTAAGAAGTGTCTTCTCATTGTTGGCGGGAATATGGGTTTCACGCTCTTCTTCCTTGTATATCGTATAATCTGTCTTGCTATATCTGTTTTCACGCTTGGTATTGTTCCAGGTTTTGTGGGAATGCAGCTTGCTTCGCAGGATGCAATGAAGCTCCTGATGTTCAAGTATGATTATCTTGATGAGAATCCCGATGCTGATATCAAGCACATACCTTGGGATGATCTCTTGTATGATGAGAGGGAGAAGGTAGGACCGAGGTCGCTCAAGTCCATGATCTTCCCTTGGAAGTAAAGATGAGAGAAGTTGAGATAAAAGCATGGGCAGAGAATCCTGAGGGAATCAAAGCCCATTTTGATAACCTTGCAGGAGAGGGAGGTGAGGTCCACAAGATGGACCGTTACTTCCGTCGTCCTGGCGAGAAGATTCAGGCTTTCAGAATCAGATGTTTTGATGGAAAGGTGGAGCTTACCGCAAAGAAGACTTCCTCCGGCCCCGATGGGGAGAATAATGAGGAGTATGAGTTCAGGGCTCTTCCTGACCAATCTGATGCTGCGACAGCATTCTTCCATGCACTTGGCTATGAGGATTTCTTCATAAAGAAGAAGGATGGGTATGAGTGGTATTGCGGCCGCGCTCATGTGGAGCTTCTCTCTGTAAATACGCTTGGATGGTTTATTGAGATTGAGATTCTCATTCCTTTTGATTCAGATGATGATGCAGTGGCAGCTGCAAGGAATGAGATAATATCCCTCCTTTCCGATGCAGGAGTTGGGGAAGAGGATTATGAATCCCGTTCATACCGGGATATGATACTGGAGAAAGAAGGTGGAATTCAAAGCAAGTCATATACTCGTTAAGGATCAGAAGACAGCTGAAATGCTCTATGAAAGGATAAAGAAGGGGGAGAATTTCGAGTCCCTTGCAAGACAGTATTCAACCTGTCCTTCTAAATCAAAAGGGGGAGACCTTGGATGGTTTAAGGAGGGGCAGATGGTTGCACCATTTGAGAATGCAGTCAGAAAGATGTCCACAGGTTCTATTTCACGTCCGGTTCGCACTCAGTTCGGGTATCATATAATCAAGAAATACGGAGTCAGAGGTTGAAGAGGATAGATATCTACACAGATGGAGCATGTTCTGGTAACCCCGGTCCAGGAGGCTGGGGGGCTATTCTCAGATATGGAGATGTTGAGAAGGAAATCTCCGGAGGGGAGATAAACACGACAAATAACAGGATGGAGCTTCTTGCTGCTATATCCGCGCTCTCCCTTCTCAAGGAGCCATGCTCCGTGAATCTCTACTCGGACTCAAAGTATCTTGTCGATTCAATCAACAAAGGCTGGCTATTCTCATGGGAGAAGCTTGGGTTCGTGAAGAAGGGAAAGGCTGTCCCGAATACTGACTTATGGAAGAGGCTCCTTAATCTAATAAGAGTTCATAGCGTTGTTTTCATCTGGGTGAAAGGCCATGCTTCCAATGAATACAACAACAGATGCGATGAGATGGCGGTGAAGGAGTGGAAGAAGCTTAAGTGATCATTCCTCGCTTTCTGCGGGGAGGGTGTTTTCCGCATTTTCGTCCACAGCTTCTTCTGTAGCGGTTTCAGTACTTTCTTCAATGCTTTCATCGATCGTACCTGAAAGAAGTTTATCTCCATTCATGATGCCAAGTGGCATATAAAGGAAAGGCGGCTCGGTCCAGAGTCTTGTCTTCTCTCTCTCCGTTGTCTCTTCCTCCGGTGCTATTGCCGCGAAGAAAGAGCTGAATGGAGCGAGCGCTCTCAGCGCATCATTATTTTCAGGATCTGACAGCAGCACCTCTTTTGCTATCGCAGCGGCATCGTTTTTCCTGCCGATCTGGAGATAATGCTCAAGAAGGAGTTCTCTTATCGTGGTGTTGCCCTCGTCATATTCAAGTATCTCCTGCAGTGCCTTTTCATAGCTGTAGATTTTTCCCTGGCTCCTGAGAGCGAAAGCTTTAAGTGTGCGGAAGCGAAGGTAATCAGGGTAAAGAGCAAGAGCCTCATCAGCTGTTTTTATTGCTTTCTCGTATTCACCAGCTTCTAGATATGAATAGGCGAGGTTGTAGTAGAGCGATGGAGCTGAAATTTCTTCAAGGCCACGAAGATAGACTGAGGCAGCTTCCTCTCCTGAAAGCTTTGTTCCTTCCTCTATATAAGGTCTTGCAGCTTCCTCATCGCTTTTTGTCGCGCATGATGAAAGCGTTAGGATGAGCAAACTAATGAAGAACAGTCTTTTCAATCTCTCTCACCTGATTCCTATAAAGGTTTATTATATCGTGGCCATAATCAGCTATCAGCTGAATCATGTTTCTGGGTTCACCCTCATCCTTTCCATTCAGCCTGTCTCCTGCATCCCCGAGTCCCGGAAGGATGTATGCGCTTTCATTTAATACAGGATCCATCCAGAGAGTGTAAACCTCCGCTTCCTCGATAGCTCTTGTTATTCTCAGAGAGCCTTTAAGCGCGGCTATGACGTTTATGAATTTTATCGATCTGGGTTTGATGCCAAGGCTTTTTATATAACTAATGATAGTGACCAAGGATCCGCCTGTCGCATTCATCGGATCTGCGAATATGAGGTCCTTTCCATCAAGGTCCTCAGGTCTGAAGAATGATTTATCGAGATCAAGAGCATAGGCCATATCTGATTCATGCTTCGTCTCATCTCTCTTTATCCTGAATAGCGCGAAAGGTGTTATGTAGCGGTTGCTTGTATAATCCTCGATTTCCTTTGAGATAATCATGGAAGGAAGAAGAGCGCCGCGTAGCATCACGCACATGACTGAGTTCTGCACAAGCTCATCAACATCAGGAAGACGATGCACCGCGTAATTCTGCACAGGTACTGACACTGGGGTTTTCTGGATAAGCGTTCTTTTTTTGCTTAGGCATTTATCCGCGAATGTGCTGGAGAAGAGGATTTCATATGCTCTCTGAACGTAGTAGAGGAATTCCTCATGGCCTGTTTCCGGGTTGCGCAGCTTCGCAATTATCCTGGAAGCTTCTCCATGAAGTTCCCTTGGCGTTTCGAAAGAGTAGACATGTATCCTCTCATTTTTCTTTGTTATTTCCTCAAGCCTGTGACCGATGGTCAGGGAGATTTCGGTAAGCTCTTTTTCCGCGTCCTTGCTTTTATCTTTGTCATATCTGCTGCAGATATCGAGTGCTTTATCATAAAGACAGGAAATCTCATCGATTGCTTTCTTGTCTTCCTCTTCAAGATAGCCATCAAGATCGGAGGCGTGAAGTGTAATAGTGCTCATAGGTTGAATAATATAGCATGCGGAGTGGGAAAGGGAAGGTGTGGATTTCCTAATAAAGGTGCTACTTTGCTGTGCTGGATTATGGGCAGTGTGAATTACTTCTGATATACTTCCCAGAAGAGGTGAGAAATGAATATTGTACTTCTTGGCCCTCCAGGGGCAGGTAAAGGCACTCTGGCAGCTCTTCTTAAGAATGAGCTGAATGTTCCGCATATTTCCACGGGTGATATCTTCAGATCGAATATCAAGAATGGAACTGAACTTGGAAAGAAGGTTCAGGGGATTCTTGCTTCTGGTGGACTTGTTCCCGATGAGGTAACTATCGAGATGGTTCGTGATAGGCTTGCATCTGATGATACAGCTTCTGGGTATATCCTTGATGGTTTCCCGAGGACTATACCTCAGGCTGAGGCGCTTAGCGAGATGGCAGAGCTCGAGGCTGTTATTAACTTCGTGCTTTCAGATGATGAGGTTGTGAAGCGTCTTTCAGGCCGCAGGCTCTGTCCTTCAACTGGGAGGATTTATCATATCGTATCGAATCCGCCAAAGCAGGAAGGTATTGATGATGAGACAGGTGAGCCTCTTATCCAGAGAGATGATGATAAGCCTGAGGCTATAAGGCATCGTCTTGAGGTATACAGAGCTGAGACTGCACCACTTATCGGATACTACAAGGAGAAGGGCAAGATTATCGATATTGATGCATCCCCATCTCCTGAAACTGTGCTTTCGTCGGTTATTGCTGCATTGAAGGCGTGATTTTCCAAACATATACTGCCTTCAGAGTGTAGAATAGCTCTGGAGGCATTATGAAAGCATTCTTTTCCTATTCAGATACATTTGTTTCGCCGCTCTTTCCTGAAAAAGGTGGAAGTGCGGAGTTTTCGATAGTTTTCTCCTCGGATCCTGAGAGTGTTCTTATCAGGGCGGATTCAGATAGCGGTCTTCTTTCAACTTACCAGATGCGGAGAAAGGGGGAATTCAATGGTTATCCTTTGTATTCCGCGGAAGTCCCTATTGCTTCTTCTGATATCTTCCGTTTTTTCTTCATATTCTTCGATGAGGGTAAGAGCTGGTACTACTCTAAAGAAGGCATCACCCGTTATGTTCCGAATAATAAAAGCCGTTTCAGCCTCATTCCGTCGCTGGATGCTCCTGAGTGGGTTGGCCGCTCAACATGCTATCAGATATTCCCAGATAGATTCTGCAGAGGCAACGAGTCCCTCGGAGCGAGAGAGGGGGAGTATGAGTTTGATGGAGGCAGGGTCACCACTCCTTCGTTTGATTCTGTTCCGAAGCCATTCCAGGAAGCGAGGTGTCTTGATTTCTACAATGGGGATATCCCGGGGATAATCAAGAAGCTTCCATATCTCAAAGAGCTTGGGATTACCGCGATCTATCTCAATCCAATTAATGATTCGCGTACAGTGCATCGTTATGATGCTGTCGATTTCTTCCATGTCGATCCAAAGCTTGGTGGGGACAAGGCGTATGAGGACCTTATAGAGAAAGCTCATGAGCTGGGAATCCGCATCATCCTTGATATCTCCATCAACCATACAGGGACCGAGGCAATCTGGTTCAAGAAGGCTTTGGAGGATAAAGACTCGGAAGAGAGGGGATTCTATTACTTTGATGGTGATGAGGCTAGATGCTGGCAAGGGGTAAGGACGCTTCCTCAGTTGAACTATAACTCTTCAGTTCTGCGTGATAAGCTCTACAGAAAAGAAGGTTCTGCGATGCAGAAGTATATACTTCCTCCGTTTTCTCAGGATGGATGGCGCCTTGATGTTGCGCCAGAGCTTGGGCGGTCCGGAATGGATCAGTTTACGATGGAGGTCTGGAGAGAAGTAAGGAAGAGTCTCAAGGCGATAAAAAAGGATCTCTATCTTGTCGGGGAGGATTGGGATGATAGCTCTCAGTATATGCAGGGAGATGCATGGGATGCGACTATGAACTACTATGGTTCATCCCGCCCTCTCCGGTCCTGGATGGGAGAGCGTGACCGCTTTCTAACAGGTGGATGGGGCCATGATCCTGAGCGTGAAGCCTCCTGGAGTGGTTTTGAAGTAGCCGCAGCTTTGAATGAGGCACTTTCATCGGTTCCTGACCAGATGGCTTTCTTCCAGATGAATCTTCTGGATAGCCATGATACGCCCCGTCTCCATAACAACAAGGCGGTCTTCAATAAGGATATTTATATAGGGTGCGTTATTGCTTATTTTTCTCTTCCTGGAATGCCTTCCGTCTACTATGGTGATGAGAATCTTCTTGATGGTGAGATGGGGTCAGTGGAGGCTTCAAGATATCCTATGTGCTGGGATGAGAAGCGTTGGGATATGGATGTGCATGAGGTATATAGAAGAATGTCGGAGCTGAGAAAGCTTCCATTCTTCCCTTACTCCTCATTCCGCGTTGAGGCTCTTGATAATGATGCGTTCTGCATTGAGCGAATCGGAGAAGGGGAAGCGGCTGTTGCTGTTATAAACAAGTGTCCAAGAAGGCGTAATCTTTCCCTTGATCTTTTCGCGATGCCTGGAAGCTATCTTAGCATTTGGTATGGGAATGCTGATGCGGAGATTTCAGGGGGACGCCTTGAGATTGGTATTGAGGGTTTCTCAAGTGCTGTATTTCTCCTTTCAGAGAAGGAAGAGGCAAAAGAGGATTTTCAAAATTATTCCCTTTCAGAGAGGTTTGGGCTATAATGCCTATAAGCTCCTCTGGAAAATCCCTCGCATTTTCCTCCTCCGAAGAGGTGTCACAGAGCTGGGCCGCTTGTTCTACGGGCGAGACCCAGCCTCGCTTTTCTTAAATCAAATTCAGTTATTAATAAGTTTTTTCCTTTGTTTTTCACCATTATTCATTGCAATTTGCTTACATGTAAAAATCACTAAAAAATTTTCGTCAAATATTTGCTTTGACATAAAGGAGATATCAGAAAGGGGTGAAAATTTTTGGGAAAAAAAGGCGGGAAAGGGGTTTACAAGGAGAGGGGAAATGTGCAGAATACAGCCTCGGTGCTTGAGGCACTGAGAAAGCTTGACAGTCCGGCCGGAGCGTGCTAGATTGGACAGGCAGCCCGGAAAGGGCGTTCTTTGAAATGCATGAGCGAAGGGGAAGAGAGAGAATAGAAGCTTGTAAGCTTCTGTCAATTCGAAACGAACTAGAAGGTAGATAGAGAAGCCGAGTTCGTAGCGAGCGACGGAGAGAACTGATAAGTAAACAGCCGCTGTCCTTGAGACAGCGGAATCAATGACGGAGAGTTCGATCCTGGCTCAGAACGAACGCTGGCGGCGCGTCTTAAGCATGCAAGTCGAGCGAATGCCCTGCTTCGGCAGGGAGGAAGCGGCGGACGGGTGAGTAACACGTGGATGATCTGCCCCCCGGACGGGAATAGCACATGGAAACATGTGATAATGCCGGATGAGACGCCGTGGGTAGGGCCATGGCGGGAAAGGTCCTGCGGGACCGCCGGGGGATGAGTCCGCGGCCCATTAGCTAGTAGGCGGGGTAAGGGCCCACCTAGGCG
>CASDRY010000030.1 GCA_949283235.1 uncultured Spirochaetales bacterium
AAAAGAAATCTGGCTTGCATCAACAGAGACAGACTCTCCAAGATTTGTATATCCTGTGAATGAGAATCCAGCTGCAGTTGGCTCTTCGCCTTCTACAAAAACACCTGTCTGTGTTGCTTCGATGGAATAAACCATTCCGCTTGGTGAATTATCACAAGCAACAAATGCAAACAGCATAAGTGCTGAAAGCACTCCAATGAATACTTTTTTAATCATCGTATTCCTTCCTCCAAAGATTTTCTGAGTAAACTCTACCCCCCCCCGGTTCAATCTTGTCAAGTAATATCTTTGAAATTTCGATGATTTTGTATCCTATCTAGCCTACAAAAGAATGAGCTGTTTGATGTAATTCGTTGCTACAAAATATGATAGAACAGACAAAGGCCCATTTCTGGGCCTTTGCGAGCAAAGTAGTTTTTTGTTTGGCTTTTAGCCTTTGACTCCACTTGATACTTCGGAACTCATGATCTGGCGGTTGAAGATTATGAAGATAATCAGAACAGGAATCATTGTGAGAACCGAGAATGAAAGAAGTGCGGACCAGTCTACAGCTTCTGCACCACTGAGGGTTCTGAGCTGGAGCTGGAGTGTGTACTTATCAGGATTTGTAAGAGCAAGGAGAGGCCATACGTAATCATTCCATCTCCAGCGGAATGAGAAGATAGCGAGAATAGCTATCTGGCTGCGGCAGAGAGGAACCATGATCTGAACGAACGACCTACCCTCATTTGCTCCATCGATTCTTGCTGCCTCGAGAAGTTCATCAGGTATTGATATGAAGAACTGTCTCATGAGGAAGACACCAGTCATTGTTCCAACTGTCGGTATGATAGCACCCCAGAGGGAGTTATAAAGACCAAGGTTGAGAATGACAGTGAAGCTAGGCGACATGATAACCTCTGTCGGAAGCATTGTCGTTGCAAGCATACACATGAAGAATACTGAGAGCCACTTATAGTGATACTTAGCAAGGGCGAATCCACACATACAGCTCATTATCAAGGTGATAACAGTTGCGAAGAATGTGATGAATGCCGTGTTGTATGTAGCTCTGAAGACATTATATCTCTCGAATGTCGAGACATATCCATCCCAAGAGAAATCTTTCGGGAAGAGCGTAAGAGGGAATGTGAAGAGCTCTGAGCCTGGCTTGAATGATGAAAGCACAAGCCATACTACCGGGAATACCCAGATAAGAGCGAACAAGAGGGAAAGGATTGTCTTTACTACTACTGAAGTTTTAGATACCTGCATCATATTAAGCCTCCTCCTGCTTTGCGTTCATTCTTGTCTGTATGAATGAGATGATAAGAAGAACGACGAAAAGAATCATAGAAGCAGCAGATGCATATCCATGCCTGTTTCTTGTGAATCCAGTCTGGTAAATATATTGGATCATGTAGGTTGTCGCAGTACCAGGACCACCATTTGTAAGGGTCTGGACCATAGCGAAGACCTTGAATGCGTTTATAGTCGATGTGAGCAGGATCATGAATGTTACAGGCTTGAGGGAAGGAAGAGTAATACTCTTGAATCTCTGCCATGCATTAGCTCCATCGATTGTAGCAGCTTCATAAAGGTCCACTGGAATCTGCTTGATACCACCAAGATAGATAAGCATGTTGACACCACAACCAGACCACACTGTTGCGATGATGGTTGTCCAGAATGCCGCTGAAGGAGTCGAGAACCAACCAACGCTTGGAAGCCCCATCGATGTGAGAACATAATTAGCGACACCGAAGGATTCTCCGAAGATCCACTTCCATGTAACACCAACCATGATGGTTGAAAGCAATGTAGGCCAGTAAACAAGGACTCTTGTTATCGCATTTCCCTTAATCTTCTCATCATTCAGAAGAAGAGCGAGGAAAAGGGAAACGATCATTCCAAGCGGAACTGAAACAACTACATAGAGAACGGTATTCCAGAAAACGGAATAGAACTGACTGTCGTGAAAAAGATCGATATAATTCTTAAGCCCGATAAAGTCCATGTTCCTCCATCCATCGTAATTGGTGAAGGAGTAATAAAGACCTATTACAGCTGGCCACAAAAAGAATATGATAAAGAAAATGATATTTGGCGCGCAGAAGAGCAATGCCCAACCCTGATTACGATCCAAAGGGTTCTTTTTCTTTCTACCCATACGACCTCCCTTTATTCTAGAAGTTTACCAAAACTGGGTTGTCTATCAACAAAAACATTGCTGTTATAGCAAACATTCATTGTAGATTTTGCGATACAAGACAAATTTAATCTATTTTCAAAGCACTTTCAGGGGTATTATTCAGCACATGCAGCTATCATATGCGATAAAGAACGGAGAGAGCCTTTCACATTGGCTTTACACAGGAATCGGAAGAAAGAGCGTCGAAGCTCCTATGGAATCTTTCTATGCCCCAGTGAATATGGGAGAGGCATATGTCCAGATTGTCTATCCTCAGAGAAAGTGGTTTCTCTCAAACCATGACCTCGGAAAAATCGGAAGGTATGAAGGGGAATACAGCTCTATTTACTTTCCATTCGAAGATACGAAAGTTAATTTCTCGACAGCAATAAAGACTACTACTCATATCTGGACCTACCTTAAGAGCGATATCATAGTCCCTGAAAGTGCTGACTACCCTTTCAGTATTGCAACTTGCGGAGGAATAAAGCTCTGGGTAGATGGGAAAGAAGCCCTTACATTCACCCCATATGATAGAAACATCCCCCATACACAGGAATTCAGTCTGTCACTGGGGACAGGTTCTCATATATTCGAGCTATATGCAGATGAGCTAGCAGAGCGTGATGTATTCTTCTACTTCGACTTTGCATACAAAGGAGAGAAGGAAATAATTGAAGCAGTAGAAACTGAGGAGAACCCTGAGAAAATACATCAGGCAGAAGCATTTCTGGAGAGCTTATCATTAACAAGAGTGACATACTGCTATGGCGGAATCGAAGCAGAGTTCGACTCATCGATGCTTACAGAGTCAGTTGAGCTTATCGTGAAGAATATTGCGGACAGGGAGCTTCGCTTCCAGATCCAGAATGGAATGTCATGGCTGAAGCTTGTTGAGTACTTCGATACATTTATCTCGACGCATGCAGAGTTCATTATAAGGATCGGCAATGTTACAATTACAAGAAAGATACTCTACTCCACTGCCCCAAAGCATCTCAGAGAGCTTCCATACCATGAGGATATTAAAGAGAGAAAAGCAGAAGCACTCGATTTCTGCTCCAGATTCGGAAATTGTTTGATGCCTCACGCAATGGCTCTTATAGAGAAAGATGGCTATGTGTCAGATGAGGCAAGAAAGTATATTGAAAACAGCCTCCTCTCCATAGAGAAGAGAGAGGACTGCGCGGACTTTGTTCTTGCACCTCTTATCTGGAGTCTTCAGAGATACAAGAATCTTCTGCCGGAAGATCTGGCAACGAGAATGAAGAATGCTGTCCTTTCCTTCAGATACTGGATTGATGAGAAAGGAAATGATGCGATGTGGTATTTCTCTGAAAACCACGCCTTCCTATTCCATGTCTCACAGTATCTAGCTGGAGCTTTCTATCCAGAGGAAACATTCACAAACAGCGGCAGGAAGGGAGCAGAGGTAATGAGAATAGGAAAATCTCGTCTCATAACCTGGTTCAGGAATTTCAGTCTTTATCACTATGCGGAATGGAATAGCGCATCATACTTCCCTGTAGATCTCATAGGACTCTTCACGCTCTATGAATCTGCTCCTGAGGAGGATATCAAAGAGAAAGCAAAAGACTGTCTCGACTACACCTTCCAGATCATAAGGGACAATAGCTTCCACGGAATACTCTCATCCTCATTCGGAAGAGCATATGAAGGGAATGTGAAAGCAAAAGAGCTGAATGAACCATCATTCTTCTCATACATAGCTTTCGGAGAGGGAAAAGCTACCGCGAAAGCAGGTGCATCAGTTCTATTCTCAATCTCGTCATATACACCTCCAATAGAAAAAGAAGCGGAGAGATCAGACGAACTCACGACAACGCTAGCAATGCAAGGACTCGATCCAGTGTGGACATATAGGGCTTCCACCTCTGATTACTCCATCTCCTCTGCTCTAGCATTCAAACCATTCAGACATGGTCACCAGCAGCACATAATGGATGTAATGCTCGGACGTGAGGCAACATTCTTCATCAACCATCCGGGAGAGAAAGCCTATAGCGGAGAGAACAGGCCATCATACTGGGCGGGAAACGGAACACTGCCTCTTGCCGTGCAGTATAAAGCGCTCCTTGCGATGCTTTTCAGCATCGAGGAGAAGGAAGTGGTGAAGTACATCCACGCCTACTTCCCTACCTGGTTCTACGATGAATGGTCAATTGAGGATCATTATGCATTCGCAAGATCTGGAGATGGCTATGGAGCTATCTATTTCTCGTCAGAGCCAGTTCTGACAACAAAAGGCATGAACAGGATGCGAGAGATAACAGCAGATGGCGAGAAGCAGCTTGTAATCGTCAGATGCTCAAACAAAGCTGAAACAGGCTCATTCGAGAACTTCAAGAAGCTCTTCATCTCCTCTCCTATCGAATATGAAAACGAACAGTTTTCCATGAAGGACTTCAGCTATGGCACATTCAAGGCTGGAAAAGATATACAAGCTGAAATCAATGGAGTTCCTTACAGCTGGGAAGAGGAAGCGATGTACAAGCATGCAAAGGAAATGATAACCACTGTATGAATACTCGTGACATCAATTGCCATACTTTCTGGTCAGGACCAATAGTATAAGCCACATAAGTAGGCGTCTTACCTCCTTATGTGGTCTTACATGGTTAGCAGGCAATTACACATTCCTCTCACTTCTTACTTCTTCTGTTAGAATTACTGGAGCACAGACGCAAATTGTGTTGCCTGAAGTCAGTGCGGGGCATTTACATACCAACTTCAACTTCTCCTCCATCTACTGTCGTCCAGTCTTTTATTTCAAAACCACCAAGTTCCAAAGAAGTCGCACTTCCAAAAACGAGTCCAGGATTATTTGCCTTCATTGTCTCAAACCAGATATTCGCTTTTTCAACACTTGTACCGACAACATCATTCTTTCCAACAACAATTACATCGTGATAAACTTCAGATCTGTCATTCAGCGTTGTGCAACCTGTGAGCGAGAGAGAATCGAAATCATCGACATCATCAATAAAAAAGGCAATGACACCATCAAATGTCACATTTTTGATATCAACAGCTCCTGACTTGACCGCAAGAGCTGAATCAAAACCAGTCAGAGAAACATCAGAGACTACAGTCTTACCAGCATCGGTTTCGATATAGACTCCGAAAAAAGTCTTATTGTCATCTGTTATACCATTACTAAAACTGCTGTTTATAATCCTAGCATCTTCTCCTGTGACATATATTCCATTGATTATTGACTCTCCCTCAGACCCAGCAAGCGCTGTCAGCTCGATGTTGAGATTATCAAAAGTGATCTTGTCAGAAGGGATATCAGCCATATTGCTCCATGATTTCTCCCCACCTGTGAAGCTGTATACATCCATGCATGCCGGCCCACGGAAATATGTATTATGGAAAGCCGGATATGATACTACAGTATCAATGGCCGTCAGAGGCCCTTTTGAAAGTGACTCTTCGTCTACAAGAACATACTTACCGTCCAAGAAGGATTGCAATCCATCACCTT
Organism: uncultured Spirochaetales bacterium; assembly: GCA_949283235.1. Lineage (GTDB taxonomy): Bacteria > Spirochaetota > Spirochaetia > Sphaerochaetales > Sphaerochaetaceae > Ornithospirochaeta. The sequence continues at coordinate 5,679 of CASDRY010000030.1, forward strand.
CTCCAGATGCAACCATCTCTGTCATCGTATCTTGCAACTCTGTCAGCGTCGTATCATAGACATAAAGCTCAACAGGTGTTTTAGCAAGATCTTTCTCAAGGATAATTTGTTTAATTCCAGCAGTGTTCAATACAGTCTCGTCAGACAATAAGCTTGATATTGACTCTTTCGTTCTCGCTGCATCTGAGTAGATAATTTCTGCAAAAATATTTTCAAGTTCAGATGAATCAGATAATCTAGCATCAATCTGGTTGTCAGAAAGAATCGCGACAGCTTTCACTTGCTCACTGATAGGGGTGGGGGGGGGTAAAATAGCAACAGGCTCTGTACATGCCACAAAAAGAACGAACAAAGCAATTAAGGGGACCAGTCTCTTTTTCATAGATACTCCTTTTTTAAAGGATACCCTATGGTTGCATGCTTATAAAGGAAAACTCTCATCGCTTCAAGAATATGCCTTTATTCTCTTATCCTCAAGCATCTTATAAACGTCGCAGTAATATAGAAATCCGCATGACTGGGAATTCAGCAAGTATAGGAAAGAAAGGAACGATATCGGCAGATATCAGAATATGGAATATGATAACAGAAGCGATACATTCACATGTGCAAGAGGCAAGAAGCTGATATTCGACAAGGAGAGGATAAGAAATCCAGATCCGTCAAGTGCACATACTCATAGAGATGAAGAAGCAAAGTCTATACTTTAATAGTCAATTTTGTCAGCTTCCTCAGCGTGAAGATGTAGGCTATCACAACAACTATATCTGCACCGATCCAGGCAAGAGGTGTCGAGAAGATTATTCCACCATAGCCAAAAATATTTCCGAGGAAGATCGAAGCCGAGCATCTAGCTATAAGCTCAACTATGCATGCGATGAAAGGAGCTGTGGAATTGCCCATTGCCTGAACACTGGTTCTGTATACACAGAGTACTCCAAGAATAGGATAGAAAGGAAGCGTTATCCTGAAGAACGTACTTGCATATGAGAAGACCTCTGGAGATGCATCGGAGACAAAGAGCGGGACAATGAAAGGCTCTGCGATAAGGATTATCCCGATTATTATGAAATCTGTGATTTCCGTAATCAGGAGAGAGGACCATACCCCTTTCCTTATACGCTCACTCTTCCCAGCTCCATAGTTCTGGGCAACATACGCACCTACAGATGTAATGAATGCATTATTGACAAGCACAGATAGCTGATCAGTCTTTGTTGCGGCTGTGTATCCAGCAATGGCAAGGGTTCCAAGCTTATTCACAGAGGACTGCATCACAAGCTGTCCTATGCACATCACAGACATCTGGAAACCCATCAGTGTCCCTATCTTCAGATTGGCAAGAAGATCATCTGATCCTATCTTCCAATCAAGAATAGTAAGGCGAAGAAGACTGTACTTCCTTACAGCAAAGACTATTGATAAAACTCCTGAAAGAAGCTGTGAAAGCACAGTTGCAAGAGCGGCTCCTCCAACCCCCATTCCGAAAGGAACGATAAAGAGGATATCAAGGAAGATGTTCAGTATGGATGAGAGCACAAGGAAGATAAGAGGAAGTCTGCTGTCTCCCATTGAACGCAATATATTTGAAATCAGATTGTAAAGAACAGTCGCACCAGTTCCAGCAAGAACTACAAAAAGATATTCTTCTGCTTCTTCTGCGATATCCAGAGGAATATCCATCAGTCTGACAATCTCTGGAGTAAGGATGCAGGTTATCGCTGTAATGACTACTGAGAATACAACTGAGATATAAACAGATGCAGCAATACTCTTTCTTGCAGCAGACTCATCACGGCTTCCTATCCTCTGCCCCAGGATTATTGAAAATCCATTTGTCATTCCCTGAATGAAACAGAGTATGAAGTAGACAAAGACAGTTGTCGCCCCTACAGCGGCAAGCGCTCCCTCCCCCATTGTCTGACCAACAATAACTGTATCAGCAAGGGTATAAAGGAGCTGAAAGAGATTACCAGCGATTACTGGTATCGAGAACTTAAGAATTGTAGGAAGAGGCCTTCCTTCTGTGAAATCAGCGGACATGTCAGAATGGATAGAAGAACTTAACGCCAAAGACAAATCGTGAGAGTATCGATACAAGAAGAATGGCAAAGACTATCAGAAGGGAAAGATAATCACTGACCTTCATCTTCCGGGACATATACCATGTGCGTTTCTTATTCTTTCCAAAACCTCTGAGAGCCATAGCGTTTGAAATCGTGTCTATCCTCTCCAGCGATGAGAGAACAAGCGGAGCAAGCACTTTGGAAACGCTCTTGATTCTATCAAGCAATGAAACACCCTTTGAGATATCAACACCACGAGCCATCTGAGCATGCATTATGTGCATGTAATCATCTGTTATCTCTGGAATGTATCTCAGCGTGAGTGAAACTGAGTAGCTTATTTTATATGAGAAATGGAGTCTGTTTAAGCTGGAAGCAAACTCCGAAGGATGGGTTGCGAAGACAAACATCAGAGCCATCGGGAAGATTGCAAGATACTTCATCGACACAGTTATGAGGTAGATAACAGTCTCAAGCGTCAGCGAGTAGTTCATGCTCTCTGGCCCCAGGATAACTGTCCTGTGCCCCATCGACAAAGGTCCCTGCTGCGGAGAAAATAGATAGATGAATAACGCATTCATCACCATGAAGCCAAGCATAACGCACATCAGAGGCAGAAATCTCTTGAAAGGGATCTTCGAGAGCTTCATCACTCCAAAGGATATAACAAGGAGAAGTAGGAGAATCCTCAGGTCGAATGTTATAAGGGTGATCATCAGCCACATGACGAAGACAAGGAATTTAGTCACACCATTAAGAGCATGAATCGGTGATTCAATATCTATATAAGAAAGACCGAAACCGAAACGCTTTTCTTCCTTCGCCTTTCCATTCCTCTTTTTCCTTGTTTCCTTTCTCTCAAGCTCAGGAGGAGCTGAAGAAAGCGCTTTCTCCTTCTTCTCTTCAGCATTATCCTCAGCCGCGATAAAAGTCCTTATAAACGAAGCAATCCCTTTTTCATCAAGACCTAGCTTGCTTCCAAGCTCATAGAGGCTTGTAACACGGAGATTCGCGTTATCGAGAAGAGTCTTGTCAGCAAAAACACTTCCAATCTCTCCATCTCTCAAAAGCTCTCCTGAACGCATTACAATAGCTCTGTCTGTATATTCAAGAGCAAGATGCATGTCATGGGTAACAAAGATGATGGTCAGTCCCAGCTCTTTGTTAAGACGCTCAATGAATCTCATAAGCTGGGTATAATGTCTCCAATCCTGACCCGCTGTAGGCTCATCCAGAATGAGAATCTCTGGCTGCAGAACAAGAATCGAAGCTATTGTCACCCTCTTCTTCTGCCCATAGCTGAGAGCGCTGATTGGCCATTTCCAATGCTTCTCAAGACCGCAAAGCTCGAGAGCATCCATAACACGCTTCTCAACTTCCTTCTCCCCCATTCCTCGCTGACGAAGAGCAAATGCAACTTCATCGTAGATCATCGGATGTGAAATCATATGGTTGGGATTCTGCATCACGAAGCCAACAGTCTTGCTTCTGGTTGCTATCGTGTCTCCAGATGTGTCCTTCCCGTTTATAAGGATCTTTCCTGAATCAGGATGGATGATTCCCATCAATAAAGATGCGATTGTGGACTTTCCAGCACCATTCTTGCCAAGAAGGGATACCATCTCTCCCCTTCTTATGGAGAAAGAAACATGGCTTAGCACATCCTTCTCGCCATCATATGAGAATGAGACATCATCAAGCTCTGCGACTATCTCAGTATCAGTAACAGCAGGCTTTTTTTCATGCTCCTTCATGAAAGCAAGAAGAGATTCCTTGAATGGGGAGATATCTAATTTCTCAACAGGAGACAAAGTTCCCTTATATGAGGAGATATCCGAGCCGGAAGCTTTCAAGGCGCTTATATACAGCGGCTCCCTTATTCCAGCTTTCTTCAGCACCCCGCTTCTGAGAAGACTCTCAGTATCTGTGTTGAGCGTCACCTCGCCATTCTCGATGAGAACTATCCTATCAACAGGACAGGAGAGAACATCCTCAAGCCTATGCTCAATGATTACAACTATCTTTCCAGTCTTCTTATGTATCTCATCGATAAGACGCATCGCTGCAAGCCCTGCAGCTGGATCAAGATTCGCAAGAGGTTCATCAAAAAGAAGGATATCTACATCATCGACAAGGACTCCAGCTATCGAAACACGCTGCTTCTGTCCTCCTGAAAGAGCTCCAGGTGACTGCTTCAGGAACGCCCCCATATCGACAATCGAGGATGTATCGAGAACAATCTTCTTCATTCTCTCAGGAGGAACCATCTGGTTCTCAAGGGAGAATGCGATATCCTCAGCAACGGAAAGCCCGACAAACTGGGCATCCGTATCCTGAAGCACAGTTCCGACCTTCTGGGAGATTGAGAAGATATCACTGGTCTTCGTCTCGAGGCCGGAAACAGTCAGCGACCCCTCCGTTTTCCCTTCCATCGAATGCGGGATAAGTCCATTGATGGCATTGCCAAGTGTGGACTTTCCAGAACCTGAAGGTCCTATGATAAGGACCTTCTCCCCATCCTTGATCTCAAGATTTATATGCTTGAGAGTAGGCTTTGACTGCGATGAATAGGTGAATGAGAAATCGCTGAACTTAATCATCTTTCTTATTTAGATTCGTCTAGTGTCAGATTCTGCTTGCCCTTGTAGTTCTTAGCAACAAGATACATAAGAGCAGAACCGATGATAGCTATCATGACTGTATTTGATACAGCTGTGATAAGCTGCTGTGTGATTACCTTGTCAAACGGCTCGCCATATGCGAAGTAGTCGATGATAGCGGAAATAAGATAACCAATGAAGTTAGCTACAAATGAAAGAACAACAAGGATTCCCACATCCTTACCACCGAATTCTCCCTTCTGGATTCTCTTCTTTGTGATATACGGGAATGTTCCGATCATTGCACCAACAAGACCGCTTCCGAATGCCCAGGATACCCAGACTCCCCATCCAGAGAATGCATCTGTCAAAAGATGTCCAAGAAAACCGGAGATGAAACCAACAACAGGTCCATAGATACCAGCAAAGAGCGCGAGAATAGCCATAGCTGGCTTAAGCGTTGTATTTGCGAATACCGGAATTCCGATAAGACCACCAAAACCGTAAAGCGCAGCTCCTATAGCTGTAACAACTACAAGCTTAACACCTGTCATAGCTTTTGATTCCGACATAAATCCTCCTCAGTCCCTTTTGGACTTTCTGATTGCTATACTCCAGCCCTCACCTGTTCCGATCCTGTATCTCTCAGAGAAATTTCCCTGATTGATAGCGATTCCGACATTCAGAAGGCTATTGATATAAATAAGCGGCTCTCCCTTCTCAACCTCTGTGAAGTTGCGGCAGAATGCAAGGTCATAGCCGAATACTGTCATATCATCATGCTTTATCTCGATATGAAGGATATCCCCATGCTTTGCACCGAACTGGGCAAAAAGCGTATCTGGAATATTCGTCCAAAGGCTTCCATAACGTGTGTCGAGAATATCGATAGAACCGATAAGAGCATCTCCCTCGATTCTGGCTTCCTCCACATGAAGCTTCACGACATCTCCATCAAGAAGAGGACCAACCTCTTCAAATGTTATAACCCCAACTGCGATGCGCGCGCCTGTATATGCATAGACATCACGACCATGGAATGTATAGCTTCTCTGGCTGTTCTTCAGCCTGTTCACCGCCTCTGATATCTCTCTTCTTTCCAGTATTCCTATCTCTTTGGCAACATGTGTGAGAGTTCCGTTATCCGGGGTCACAACAACATGGCCGGATGCGGTAAGGACCGCAACACTCTTTCTATCGGAGCCAACCCCTGGATCAACAACGGAGATAAAGACAGTTCCAGGAGCCCAGTATGTCATTGCCTGGATCAGACGATACGATGCCTCCCAGATTGAAAACTGCGGGATATCATGAGTGAGATCCTCTAAGCGAAGTGATTGCGAAACTTCATCTGCAACTCCGTGCATGGCACTAACAGCGCCATCTACCAAACCGAAGTCGCTCATGAAGACGAGTGTTTCCCTTTTAAGCCAGGGCTTTTCTTTCTTCAGTTCATCAAGTGTGAATCTTTCATCCATAGACCCATCTATTATGGTGAAACCGCCCCTCTTGTTCCATACCCAAGAAGAAATTTCAGGTGTATCATCAGAATATGAAAACAAAAGAAGATGTTTTGAGATTCCTGAAGGAAGCTGGCACTTACTATCTCGCAACGCTCGATGGCACTCAGCCAAGGGTAAGGCCTTTCGGGACTATAAACGAGTTTGAGGGCAAGCTTTATATCCAGACAGGAAAGAAGAAATCGGTATCGCTGCAGATTCATAAGAATCCTAAGATCGAAATCTGCGCTTTCAAAGATGGTGTATGGCTGAGAGTCGCGGCAGATGCTGTGGAAGATGACAGAAGAGAAGCTAGAAAGAGCATGCTTGATGCCTATCCAGAGCTGAGGAATATGTATGATGAGGATGATGGAAACACTGAGGTTTTTGCACTGGAGAATGCCACTGCTGTCTTCTCATCATTCACAGCTCCAGATGAATCACTGACGTTCTGATGCAGCCCATTGCGGTTCTGACAGGAACTATCATCCACGGAAAAGGACTTGGGAGAACAGTCGGGATGCCGACTGCTAACCTTAGTCCTCAGCGAGGCATGGAGATTCCACCCAAAGGGGTCTATGCCTCGATTGTTCATCTCAGGAGCGGAGAGTATATTGGAGTGACAAACATAGGGGAACGCCCCACTGTAGACAATGACTCAAGATGGACAATCGAAACCAACATCAATGATTTTTCCGATGATATATACGGAGAGACTATGACACTAAGCATAATGTACTTCCTCCGCCCAATCAGGAAGATGGATAGCCTGGAGGAAGTAAGAGATCAGGTAAGAAAGGATATGGATAGAGCGATAGAGCTTCTACATAGCTGAGAAGATATCGAAATAGCCTTTGATGAATATTGCTATAACGACAATCGGTAGAATCCACTTCACATATACCCTGAGCCAGGAAGGAAATTTAATACCCTCTCCTGTATCAGCCTCAGTTACGAAATTCTTCCAGCCCCAGCCGTTTTTATGAGAGCAGAACAGGACGAAGAGAAGAGAACCAATTGGCATTATAGTGGATGAAATAAGGAAATCCTCAAGATCGAGAATCGTGGTGCCATCCCCAAGAGGCGCAAATGATGAGAAGAGGTTGTAACCGAGAATACATGGAACTGAAAGCAGCATTATAAGCACCATGTTCACAAGCGATGCCTTCTTCCTCGTCCATCCATGTGTATCCATCCAGTACGCAATTATATTCTCAAACACTGCTATAAGCGTTGTCATTGCTGCAAAGGCCATGAAAAGGAAAAACAAAGCTCCCCAGATTCTTCCTCCCCTCATCTGCGAGAAGATGTTCGGGAGAGTTACGAAAAGAAGCCCAGGACCGGAGCCTGGATTGACTCCGAACGAGAAGCATGCGGGGAAGATTATAAGCCCAGCCATCAACGCTACCGATGTGTCGAGTGCTATTATCCTGATAGCTTCCCCAGTCAATGACTGCTTCTTATCTATATAGGAGCCGAAGATTTCCATTCCACCCATTCCTATTGAAAGAGTGAAGAAAGCCTGGCTCATTGCTGCAAAAATGACTTCTGAAAGTCCTGCCTCCATAGCTCTTTCAGCATCTGGAACCAGGTAGAAATCGAGGCCCTCTCCTGCACCAGGAAGCAGGACTGAATTGAGAACAAGAAGCAACATGATAGCGAGAAGACCAAGCATCATTATCTTTGAAGCCTTCTCCACTCCATTCTGCAAACCTCCCATGCAGATAAGGAAGCCTATTGCAACAGAAATGACCATAAAGACTATCTGCAAAGGCGCGTTTGATTGCAAAGATGAGAAGAAAACCTCTGAAGATGAGGCATCCAACCCTTCAAGACGACCAGTCAGAGATGAGATGAAATAGTAAAGAAGCCAGCCTGTGATGACTGTATAGAACATCATCAGAAGATAGTTTCCCGCTATAGCAACAGGTCCGTAGAGATGCCATTTCTTTCCCTTTGGCTCAAGTATCTTCAGCGCATCAGCTATGTTTCTTCTTGATGCTCTTCCAATCGAGAACTCCATGACCATTACAGGAAGTCCTATGAATACCAGGCAGAGAAGATAGATCAATACAAAGACAGCTCCGCCATACTGTCCAGTGATGTATGGGAATCTCCATACATTTCCGAGTCCTACAGCACATCCCGCTGAAAGTAGAATGAAGCCAAGTCTGGATGCAAGCGTTTCTCGTTCCATGGGGTAATTCTATCACAATGGTATCACGAACTGTGCAATGAATGTATTTCCTTCTTGAGCGCAATGAAGCATGCCGCTATATGAATAGAGGATTGTGGCTACGCTTCTGAGCCCTATACCCCCATCTTTCTTTAAGGAAACTGGGAATGAGCCATCGAATCTGGCCTTCCCTGCCATGCTGTTTCTGATCGCTCCCAGAACCTTGTCGCCTTCAGTCCTGACATTAATCATAATGAATGGATTCCTTGTCACGGAACTTGCCTCTATTGCATTTTCTATGAGATTGCCGAAGATAGTCCCGAGCTCAGGCCCAGAGAGAGGAAGATTCTCTGGAATATCTATTCTGGCATCAAGTGCAATGGAAAGGGATGAGCATCTTCTTGAAGCGATTCTCATCATCGCGTTAACGACTTTGTTTCCGCACCAGGCTGGAAGGGCTGTATCATCAAGCGCAGAGGAGAATTCCGCGAGGTAGCTTTTGATTCCCTCGATATCCCCATCTTCCGCATACTGGAGAATCAAGCGAGAATGATGCTTCATGTCATGGCGGTAACGCTTGGCGCTATCAACAAACTCCTCTACAGCTTCAAGCTCGCTTTTGACCAGCTTCTGCTGTGAGCGAAGGATGAATACATCCTGCCTCTCATTGAGAAGCCTTATCATCACGAAAACTATACCGAATGCTGAAGTTACGATAAGGAACATGGATATGAAGATAAGCAAGCTTATTGCAAAATGAATTGTATGGAAGAGCGACAGAAGGATTAGGGATGATACAGATAGGAAGGTAATCAGCGCGAAGCACATCATTCCATTCCAGCCCCGCTCTATTCCTTCTGTGGATTCTCTTATCAGAGCCGCGATCCTGAATCTCAGCAGCAATGAATAGATGATGACAATTACAAGGATGAGAATAAGTGAAAGCAGCTCACTATAAGCAAACTGCGTGGCTATAAGCAGGGCTAGATCCGCTGCGAACATGTAATAGGTGTAGTACGAGGTCACGATGAAGATATTCTTCATAACAGGACCTGATGATGTTCTTATAAAGATATAGCCGTATATCAAGGAGGAAAGGACAAGAAGTATTCCACCTGAAATAAGGTTGAAGTCACCTACAATCAGGATAACGATGAATGAGATAAGCTCAATCAGAGCGAATGAGGCAACCCACCAGAGATTAGGATGCTTTATATCGCTCTTGGGATCATCCATCAGAGGGAGTGTCAGAAGATGGGAAAAGAAGATGACTGTAACACGAAGCATCGACCAGATCATTTCTCATTCTTCTCCCTGAACGACCAATCAAAGAAGCTTTCTCGGAGTAGACGGAACACCCCACTACGCATAGGAAGCTCCTCCCCTGTCCTGATCTGGACTCTCTCAACTGAAATTGACTTTATCGCGTCCAGATTGATGAGACACCATCTATGCAGACGGAAGAACTGCCCAGGAGAAAGAACCTCAAGCTCATCAAGAATATCTGAAAGTGATTTCCTGGTTTCATTGAGCACTTCACTTCCACAATGGATAACTCTTCTGTATCCAACGCTTTCGATGTAATCAATGGAGGTTATGTCGATATTGCGATACACACCATTTCCAAGATTGATCATGATCTTCTTGGAATCTGAGACGATTATAGGCTGTATAGCTCTCTCCAGAGCTTCCTTTAGCTCAGACTTCCTGAATGGTTTTGTTATATAATGTGCCGCATTCAGGGCAAAGGCTTCCACTGCATAATCCTTGGATGATGAAATGAAGATGATAGCGGTACTATCGCGACGAGCTCTTATCTCATTCGCGAGTTCAGTACCGCTCATCCCTGGCATGCAGATATCAAGAACAGCGACATCGACACCGCCAATGCTGTTGAGTGAATCAAGGAAGACATGAGGATTACCGAAACCAAGAACTTCCACATCCTTGAACCCCACTTCTTCAAGGCAGCAGACTATCTCGCTTTTCAGCCATTTCAGGTAAACCTCCTGATCATCACAGATAGCAACAGTTATCATCCCGCCTCCACTCCGTTAGTGATACTCTATACTATGCAGAAGAAAATTGGTCATACTCTGCGATGAAAGCCACATAATATACGATGAAAAAGAAAAATTCCTTCAATTCTTGAAATATCACTTTTTAATTGAGCGATGGCTCTTATATGTTATAACATATAAAGAGGAGCGATAATGCCAACAATTTTTAAATGTTTGAATTTACGTATAACAATGAATCCAAGAGGAAATGAACACAATCCTCCACATGTCCATGCGTACTATAAGCAAGATCTTGCAATTATTGAAATCAAATCGGGGGAAATAACAAAAGGGTATATTCCTAATGATCAGTTTTTAATTGCTAAACGTTTTATTGAAGAGAATCGAGATGTCCTTCTGAAGCTTTGGGAAGAGGATCCACAGAATTTCGACCGATTTTAAGGAGGTAAAGATATGAATCAGAACATTAAAGAAATCAGAATGAAAGATAATCTGATTATTGAAGCTGTATTCTTCAGCGGTATTGTGAAAGATTTTGATGTTTCCTCGCTTTTTGAAAGGCACCCTGAATACAAGGTGCTGGAGCAAGATAAAGGTTTATGGGAAAACGCAAAACTATTTCCACAAGGTAGTGGAGTATATTTCAATGATGATCTCGATCTGACTGTAGAAGAAATATGGAAGGATGGAAAAACAGCTGGCAAAGTTTCAGTAGAACCTAAGTATGAAATTGCATATGCGATTTCCTCTGCAAGAGAAGCGAAAGGACTCTCGCAGAAACAGCTTTCTCAGCTTTCTGGTATTACACAATGTGACATTTCAAGAATTGAGGGTGGCACAGCAAATCCTACAATCGAAACTTTAAGTAGATTATGCAAAGTACTGGGACTTGAATTAACTATATCAAAAACAAGCTCTTAAGATAAATGCAACAGAAAGGTGAGTGATAATGAGAAGGCGTATTGTTGGTGATATCCATGCTTCTTACAGCGCACTAAGAAGAGCTCTGGATAATGCTCAGTTCGATGAAGACAATGATACGCTCTACTCTGTTGGAGACTTCTGTGACAGAGGCACAGAACCAATTGAAACTTTGGATTATCTTATGTCCCTACCCTCTTTCAAAGCTGTGCTTGGTAATCATGATTCATGGCTTGAGTCCTTTCTTTACACAAAAGTACCTGACACTATCTGGTACAGATACAATGGTGGAAACATAACAGCAGAAGCTATTGCAGCGAGGAATGATGAGGAATGGAATAATAGGCTCAAAACATGGCTTTCCAATATTCCAGCAATAAGAGTCGAAGAGAAGGACATCATCATTCATGGAGGAATACCTGGGAACTATTCAGAAGAAGAGCTTATAGCGATTGCTAATGAAAAGCGCCCTATTCCAATGCCAATCTTCACCAGTGATACTTATTCCATTCTTGAAGATTTCATCTGGGATAGAGAGTATCTTGAAAGCGCAATGGCAAATGGTGGGGCAAGATACAACAGGTGGGGTGAAAGGAAGAAGGATCTAGAGCCAATTAAGACTAATAAAACAATCTGGATAGGACACACCGCCCTCTATCTAACCTCACGCCCATTCTATTCAGAAGAGTATCATCTAAGAGCAATCGATACTGGAATCGGAACAGGCAAAGGCAAGCTTACAGTAATAGACATGGATACATTTGAGTATTGGCAGGATAAATAAGAAAGGCTATGGAAAACCCATAGCCCCGATATCAACCGACGGTCTTGCCGCCTTTATCGACCCAGGAAGTATCTCCAGAGCCATATCTTCGCCTATAGTCACGGACTGTATACTTATTCAATCCAACAACTTTAGCGGTTCGTTTATATCCGTATCCCTGCTCAAAGAGCTTCAGACATTCCTGACGTTTCTCGTTCGGAACACGCTGACGGAGGGACGTGGTATTTGTCTCCATTTCGTCCTCCTATTAAGGCTTGCCTGCAAAAACAGGCAATCCTATGCTCACTTTGCAACAGTAAAACTCAGCTGTCCGTTATTTGTAACTTTTACATCTGGATATGCAGGGAACTCAATCCAAACACTCTGACTAGCTCCAGCCTCTTCCTGTACTGTTTCTGGGATTACATTATAAGAAACAACAGGTGCTGTTCCTGCAGAATATGTATAATCACTGCTCTTCCATTTGTATGTTACTGTAATTGAATCTTCAGAAATTGCTTCGCCCTTCTTCAGGGTTGGAGCTGTATTATCTTTCCAAGCAATTGTTGCTTCTACTGGATAATCATTTGCAGGTGCAACATTAATTCCAAAAGAAATAGTATCTGTATATTTGATTCCACCAGTAGGAAGATAAGTTGCTTCAATTCTAGAACCAGAAACATATCTTGTCTGTTCCTCACCAGGATTTACAAGTTTAACTGTAAGAGTCCCAGCGCTCTTTAGTTCTGTCTCAGAAACATCCTTTCCGCTCATCATTTTTGCGGAAACAACATAATCACCCGCAGTATATTTCTGGTTTACTACTGGAGTTTCCTTTCCTGTTGCAAGAGCAATTTCAAATGATTCTGGATCCAGTTCATCTGCAACGACTTTTACCTTGATATCAGTTACATTGCGAACTGTCTTATCAGCAAGATAATTTGCTGTTACAGAAGCTTCTCCAATCGTTGCGGATGAAACTGTAAGAGCAAACTCTTCAGAAGTAAGAGGCATAGTCTTATTTCCATCATACTGTGCAACAACATTTACACCTGTATTCTCAAGTGTGACAACATTTGATGTTCCACTATTCTGATAATACTGGGTTACTGACGGAGTTCCCGTTGCAATAAGTTTTGATGGCTTATAAACATCAACCTTGTATGTTGCTGTGTTAGGTACACCAGTAATTACACCAACATTCTGATAAGAAATGCTTACCGTCTTATTTCCTGGTGTACTGAAATTATAGTCAAAATAAAGATCCTTTGCAGGATCAGCGATTGCTGTTGAGCCATCGCGGAAATAAGCTGTAACAGTAATTGTACTTGGATCAAACTCCTGTCCAACAAGATAATCCTTATCGGAAACTTTCTCTACACCAAGGCGTACAAGAGTCTTGTCCGAATAAGTTGCCTGGCTATCGCATGCAACAAAAGCAAAAAGCATAAGTGCAGCGAGCACTCCTATGAATACTCTCTTTTTCATCGTATTCATCTCCTCCTAAGATTTTCTGGTTGTATTATGCCCCCCTTAACGCCCCCCTTGTCAAGCGAAAGTTCAACATTTTTGTTAAAATTTTGGGAGGGTATACAGGGAGGGTAAAATTTGATGGAGATTGGGAGGGTGTTTGTCCGTTCTTGCCTCTTTTAGTTCCTTTGGAATGAAAGAGAATACAACGTCCAATGTCATTAAGCTAAGCAGAGATATTGTAATGGACCTAATATACAAGGGCTGTAGAACTGTTTGATTTTAGGCGTAATTTTAAATTATCGGAACTACTGGTTACGTTTATCATGATAAACGAAAGTAGAAGTTACTGAGTACAACGGCTCAGGAGAGCCAGTGCGCCGATTCATGCTGAGCCAGGCACCGAACTCCACTGAGCCATCCACCGAATCAGACTGAGCCAGTCAGACAACAGAATCATGGCCGCTCAAAGTGCGTCTTCCGCATATCTT
>CASDRY010000031.1 GCA_949283235.1 uncultured Spirochaetales bacterium
AGTATGAAAAGGTTCGTTTTATCCTCGACAGGATGATTTCTACTTCCGTTATTGTCCGATATCCTAGAAAACGGCCTGATTACCATACAAAAGACAATTATGATGTATGATTATTGCAACGCTGTGCAGATAGGGCTTTTTAATTAATTATAATTATAGCCCGGTTATCCCGGGCTATATTCATCAGACAGCACTCTCTGCGAATGTTCTTATCTGAGAGGCATTGGAAACAACTGTAGCAACACCATCTGTGAAAGCTACAAGAGTTGGTGCCTGCTGGATGTTGAACTTCCTGCAGAGCTCTGGATTCTCCTCCGCATCCACTACCCTGTACTTCATGCCAGCCTTGTCGAGAGCTGCTTTTGCAATGCGGCAGTTAGGACATGTCTTTGTCGTGAAGAGAAGCATCTCATCATCATGCCCAACCATCGTGTAGCAATCCTCTTCATGGTTACCAGCTTGGGCATTCAGCGGTCCCTTATGAGTGAGGTGAGAATGAGGAACATCATATGTCTTCCTCTCCTTGAACTCCTCAGCCTTTCCTACATTCCAGTTCTGGACAGGGCGATAGTATCCAGTGATTCTGGAATAGACCTCTGTCGGGCGTCCGCAATGAGGACACTTATAGACTTCTCCCGCGATATACCCATGATCTGCACAGACTGAATATGTTGGGCTGAGCGTGTAGTATGGAAGCTCATAGTTCTCAGCAATTGTGCGGACAAGCTGCATAGCGCTTCTCCAATCAGGCATCTTCTCCCCGAGGAATGCATGGAATACTGTTCCAGAGGTATAAAGAGTCTGAAGCCTATCCTGCACATCGAGAGCTGAGAAGATATCATCGGTATAACCAACTGGCAGATGAGATGAGTTGGTATAATACGGAGCATTGTCATCAGCAGATGCCGTGATGATATCAGGGAACTGCTCAACATCATGCTTTGCAAGTCTATATGATGTTGACTCAGCAGGAGTTGCTTCAAGGTTATAGAGATCACCATACTTCTCCTGATAATCCGAAAGCCTCTCCCTCATATGATTGAGAACTTCAACTGCAAAATCCTGAGCTCTCTTATCTCCGAGGTTAACACCGAGCCAGGAAGCATTGAGACAAGCTTCGTTCATGCCGACAAGACCTATTGTAGAGAAGTGGTTATCAAATGTTCCGAGGTATCTCTTCGTATATGGATAAAGCCCTTCGTTGAGAAGACGTGTAACGACAGTTCTCTTTATCTTCAGGGAACGAGCCGAGATATCCATAATCCTATCGAGACGGCGGAAGAAGTCCTCCTTATCCTTAGCCTGATAAGCAATACGAGGAAGATTCACAGTTACAACACCAATTGAACCAGTGCTCTCTCCAGAACCGAAGAATCCCCCTGATTTCTTCCTGAGCTCCCTCAAGTCGAGGCGGAGACGGCAGCACATCGACCTGACATCATTAGGAGACATATCAGAGTTGATGTAGTTTGAGAAATATGGAGTTCCATACTTAGCTGTCATTTCGAAAAGAAGCTTGTTGTTCTCAGTCTCAGACCAATCGAAATTCTTTGTGATTGAGTATGTAGGTATAGGATACTGGAATCCCCTGCCCTCAGCATCTCCTTCAATCATGATTTCGATAAATGCCTTGTTGACCATATCCATCTCTTTCTGGCAGTCACCATATGTGAAATACTGATCCTTGCCGCCAACAATAGCAGGAACATTCTTTAAGTCAGCAGGACATACCCAATCGAGTGTTATGTTAGAGAAAGGAGCCTGAGTTCCCCAGCGGGAAGGTGTATTAACTCCATATACAAATGACTCAATACACTTCTTAACTTCCTCATAAGTAAGGTTATCCTTCTTAACAAATGGAGCAAGGTATGTATCGAAAGAGGAGAAGGCCTGAGCACCTGCCCATTCATTCTGGAGAATACCAAGGAAGTTCACCATCTGATTGCAAAGCGTTGCAAGATGCGATGCAGGAGATGATGTAATCTTTCCCGGAATTCCTCCAAGACCTTCCTGGATAAGCTGCTTGATAGACCAGCCAGCACAGTATCCTGTAAGCATTGAGAGGTCATGGATGTGGATATCACAATTGCGGTGTGCATTTGCAATCTCATCATCATAAATCTCAGAAAGCCAGTAATTCGCAGTTATTGCTCCGCTGTTGGAGAGAATAAGGCCACCTACAGAATATGTGACTGTACTGTTCTCCTTGACCCTCCAGTCGTTGAGCTGAAGATAGTTATCGACAATCTTCTTGTAATCAAGGACAGTCGATTTCATATTCCTCATCTTCTCTCTCTGGCGACGATAGAGAATATAGCTCTTTGCTACATCACCATACCCCGCCTCTCCAAGGACCTTCTCTACAGAGTCCTGGATATCCTCTACATTTACCTTGTCGTTCGCGATCTTAGATGCGAAATCCGCTGTAACCTTGAGGGAGATGAAATCAATGACGTTATCATCGAAAGGCTTCTCGATCGAGTCGAAAGCTTTCTTGATCGCATTCGAGATTTTCTGGATATCAAACGCTACCGTCTTCCCGTCTCTTTTGACTACCTGATACACTGACGAAACCTCTTTATCTATCGATGCCGGTATACGGCATTCTGTGTAAAAAATATTTCAGACCATGAAAATCTGAAAATCCAAACTTTCAAAATGATAGGAAGGATTTAATGAGAAATGAAGGAAATCTTCAGGCATTAACTCTATCCCATTGGTACATAAGCATAGCATGAGAAAATAAATGTTGCAATCAAAAACGCAACAGAAAGTGTTATATAAGTTTTATAACGCTATATATAGCGTATATCACCTATCACGAAGTGATACATTTCTTATAGTCTTTCTTAGTATCTTTATATATCTTTCCATATCCTCAATAGAGGGTGGAGTAAATATAGGATTGATGATATCTCCTCTCTCGCTATAGGTTTGCAGATAATAAGACTGACATCCAGCAAGAGTTTCCCCTATTTCCTCGAAATCCTCATCAGAATGGAGTTCATGAACCACTGTAGTGCGGAATTCATAGGGTACTTTACCCTCCATAAGGAAAGAAATGCTCTCTTTTATAAGATCGATGAAAAGATGAGAGACCCCTGCAGTCTCTGCATAGCGCTTAAAGCTGTTCTTTATATCCATGGCGACATAGTCTGCATAGCCACCTTCAACTGCACGTTTAAGTACATCTGGACGATAGCCATTCGTATCCAGCTTCACAGAGAATCCCAGATCCTTTATGCGTGCCATGTAGCTAAGAAGATCGGAGTGGACAGTCGGCTCACCTCCTGTAATAACAACGCCTTCAAGCATCTTCCGTCTCTTCTCAAGATATCCAAAGATCTCATCTTCTGGTATCTCTGGTTCCGACTGAGGATTCATAACCAAGGAGGCATTCTGACAGAAAGGACAACGGAAGTTGCATGAACCTGTAAAAAGAATCGCTGCCACTTTCCCTGGGTAATCAACAAGAGTCATCTTCTGTAAGCCATGGATAATCATGATAGTGCTCTCCTTTTCACTTATGAGGAGTAAAACTCAGTTCTCCTCAAATGCCTTGATTATAAATTCAGGAATCAGTGCTGGCTTCTTTGTCTGGGAGTTAACGAATGCAAGACCTACTCTTATATCCGCAAGAATATCCGCTCCTCGCATTACTATCTGACGTACTGTGCATGAAAGTCTTCTCATCTCTTCCATCGATGTGTGCACTGTAATCTTATCATCAAGATAGCCTGGCTTCTGATACTCAATCTTGATGGACCTTACAAGAATGAGAATGCCATTCTCCCCCTCTGCAAGCTCTACCTGGCTTTTATCTGGAACCATTTCCCTGAGCATCTCTGTTCTTGCATGTTCTGCCCAGTCTATGTAGCTTGCATGGTAGACAATACCGCCAGCATCGGTGTCGGAGAAATATGCTCTTGTATCATAAAGAAACTCTTTCATTCCTCTTCCTCCTTCAGCGCATCAAGAAAGACCTGGGGAATAGGAACAGGATGCTTTGTAGCCTTGCTTATGAATGCAGCCTTAACGCTAAGATCTGCAAGAAGGTCATCACCTCGCATTATCCGCTGCTCGATAATACAGGAAAATCTCTGCACCTTACCCATCGTTGTGATAATCTCTATCTCATCATCAAGATGAGCTGGCGTGCGATAATGAATCTCAATTGCCTTTATAACAGTAAGAATTCCATCATCTTCAGCAAGCTCAGACTGAGGAAGCTCAGGAACAGCCTCCCTGAGCATCTCAGTCCTTCCATGCTCAGCCCAGTCAAAATAGCTTCTATGATAAGCAATCCCGCCAGCATCCGTATCAGAGAAATAGACCCTGGCTTTCAACCTGAACTCTCTCACTTGCGTTTTCTATCCCTATCTTTTTCCTGTCTCTCCTTGGAAAGACGGAAGAAATCAGCCATTGTACCACCACCGAAGTCATTGGAAGAAAGACGCTGAGGCTGAGGTCTTCTCTCCCTCTCTATATTCCTGTCATGCCTGTAAGCTTTCTTTGACTCCCTTACAACAACTGTCTTAGTCTCATAAACTGCCTTAGGAACACGCACAGTACTCTTCTTGTTGAGAACTACCTTAACCTTCTCCCCAGGAATCTGAGAAATCTTCTTAACACTTGCAGAACCAGTATCGATTCTGACCTTGACTTCTTTCTCCTCATACTGGCAGGAAAGACGCTGGCAGATATAATGAACAGAACCATCCGCATCTACAGCTTTCATCATCTCTGATCCACAGTATGGGCACTTCTTTGAATCCTTGAATACAGGAGCGAAGACTTTGTCACTCCTCTCGACTTCTTTTACGAGATCCGCCGCCATCTTCTTTATGTCTCGGATGAAGAGATCAGGATCTTCCTTGCCCTTGGAGATCTTCTCAAGCCTTCCTTCCCATACACCAGTAAGCTCAGGAGATCTGAGGACTTCAGGAGCAAGACGCACAACTTCCCTGCCTTTAGCTGTAGGGACGAAGTACTTTCCATCGCGTTCAACATATCTGTTCTGAACGAGCTTCTCAATCATATCTGCACGGGTTGCTGGAGTTCCAAGTCCATTTCCGAGATTAGCTTTCAGCTTATCATCATCAACAAATCGTCCCGCATGCTCCATAGCGGAAAGAAGAGTCGCATCTGTATAGCGCTCAGGAGGATTTGTCACATTCTTCCTTACCTTGACAGAAGAAAGCGTTACCTCATCTCCTTCTTTAAGCTGCATGAGAATAAAGCTATTTTCACCATCATCGGCAGAAACAGAAGCTGTTCTTATTCCGGCACTCTCCGAAACCGATCTGTAGCCCTTCCTTGATGGAAGAGTAAGCCTTGTCTTGAATGACTTACCATCAACGCAGACTGTGCAGACTGTTGTCTTGTACTGATAATCCTCCCCGATAACCTCCAGGAAACGAAGTGCAATCAGCTGCCAGAGCTTTGCCTCATCTGCAGAAAGCTTATCTAGATGGACCTTCTCCTCTGTAGGAATGATTGCATGATGATCGGAAACAAGGGAATTATTCACAAAACGCGGATTATCCTTACGGAAGCCATTCTGAAGATACTCATCAACCTGGCGGGAGAAGATTGTATCTGAAAGCGCTTTGATGCGCTCTGGAAGAGTCGGGACTATATCCTCTGTTATATACCTTGAGTCCGTTCTCGGATATGTAACAATCTTATGAACTTCATAAAGTCTCTGAAGAGTATCCAAGGTTTCCTTTGCAGAGAAGCCAAGCATTATGTTTGCATCACGCTGAAGCTCTGTTAGATCATATGCCTGAGGAACTGGTTCTGACTTTTCCTCTGTAATCATTGAAGCAACCTTTCCCTTCTTGTCCTTCCAGGAAGCAAACTCCTCAGCAGTTACGTCATCTGTGAATCTGATTGTGTTCTCCTCCGGGTAATATGAAGCAGAGAACAAACCGAAGTCCCCTCGGGCTGTGTAGTAATACTTTCCCTCGAAAGCTTCAATCTCATCCTCTCTTGCCGTCATGAGTGCAAGTGTCGGAGTCTGGACTCTTCCAGATGAGAGCTTTGCATCATAGAAGCAGGTAAGAGCTCTTGTGACATTCATACCAACATACCAGTCTGCGGCGGCTCTGCAGGATGCGGCCTGATAGAGATTATCGTAATCAGAAGCTGGATGCAGATTCTGAAAGCCTTCCTTTATGGCCTTCTCAGTCTGAGAAGATATCCAGAGACGTTCCATCTTTCCTTCATATCCAGCCATCTTGAGAATCCATCTAGCGACAAGCTCTCCCTCTCGTCCTGCATCTGTTGCGATTACTACCGATTCGATATCATCACGCTGCAAGAGGGAGTCTATTACATCAAACTGCTCTTTGGACTCATCAATAACAACCTGATCAAGATGCTCTGGAAGCATTGGAAGATCTTTAAGCGACCACCTCTTCCAGCTTTCTGAATAATGCTGTGGCTCTGCAAGTTCAACAAGGTGGCCAAGTGCCCAGGTAACAATGTATTCAGGACCTTCGGTATAACCCTTCTCCTTGGAGAAACAACCGAGATTCCTCGCTATCTCACGCCCTACGGAGGGCTTTTCTGCTATGACAAGCTTCTTCATACAGCGGTGATGATATCAAAAAGGACTCAGTTCAAAAAGATATCTCACCCTGCTAAACTAGCAATATGGCGAATACTTCAAGAGATCTTACAAAGGGCGGAATAGCAGGTCCAATCCTCATTTTCGCTCTTCCTCTTATACTTGGAAACATGCTGCAGACACTTTATAACGCTGCAGATTCAATCATAGTAGGACGTTTTGTCGGACCTGAGGCGCTTGCCGCAGTCGGCTCTGCATATTCATTAATGACATTCCTCACATCTTTGATGATAGGCCTTGCGATGGGCGCTGGAATAGTCTTTTCATATCTATTCGGGGAAGGCAATCAGGAGAAACTCAGGAAAGCTCTCGGAATTTCTTTCCTTTCCATCGGAATAATCTCCCTCCTAATAACAGCTATAGCAATAATCTTCCAGCACCAGATAATGCATCTGATGCAGGTTCCCGATGATGTTTATAATGATATGGCTGAATATCTTTCAGTCATCTTCATTGGACTTCCTGCCCTCTTTTTGTACAACTTCTATGCAGCAGCGGAGCGTGCTGTGGGAAATTCAAAAACCCCGCTTCTTTTCATGGCTGTATCAGCTGTGATGAATGTCATTCTTGACCTGTATTTTGTAATCTCGCTTGGTTGGGGAGTATGGGGAGCTGCAGTCGCCACGATACTGTCACAATGGGTTGCAGGAGTCGGAATCGCCCTATTCTCAATAACAAGGCATCCGATGCTGCGTTTCAGCATCAAGGACATGATACCTGAGAAAGCTCTTTTCAGTGAGCTTCTCTCCCTTTCCGTAATAACATCTCTCCAGCAATCCATAATGAACCTAGGCATACTCTGCGTGCAGGGCATAGTGAATGGTTTCGGTTCCGGTGTAATGGCTGCTTTTGCAGCTGGTGTGAAGATAGACAGCATTGCTTATATGCCGCTCCAGGAATTCGGAAATGCCTTCTCGACATTCATAAGCCAGAATGGAGGTGCAGCAAGAGGAGATAGAATAAGAGAGGGAATAAGAATCGCGTTCATTCTCGCCACTGTATTCGGTCTTATAATCTCCGCTATAGTCTTCATCTTCCCAGGTCCTTTAATGACGATCTTCATAGATCCAGGAGAGACTGAGCTTATTGCAATCGGCAGTGATT
This sequence comes from uncultured Spirochaetales bacterium, assembly GCA_949283235.1. GTDB lineage: Bacteria > Spirochaetota > Spirochaetia > Sphaerochaetales > Sphaerochaetaceae > Ornithospirochaeta. The sequence goes on from CASDRY010000031.1 coordinate 7,736, forward strand.
ACCTTAGAATAGAGGGAGCTTTCTATATTCTCATAGGTTATCTCTTCCTCTTTTACGGAATATTCAGAGCTCTCAAAACCCCATCTATATCCCTACTTCTCACGATAATAAGCCTTGGGCTGAGGGTTCTCCTTGCAGCGCTTTTATCAAAGCTGCCAATCGGAGAGATTGGAATATGGATGAGCATCCCGATAGGATGGGCTATTGCTGATGCCGCTGGATTGATATTCTATATCACGATAGGAAAGCGCAGAACGCTCTCAAAGACAGCAATCTCAGCTTGACCGCTCTCAGATAAAAGAGTAGATTTTCAATATAACTAACAGCTGCCAGGCAGCGAAAGGAGTTTGTTATGGCTTACAAGATTACCGATAGCTGTATAGCTTGCGGAACATGTGCAGGAGAGTGCCCAGTAGGAGCAATTTCTGAGGGAGATATCTACGTTATCGATCCAGACACATGCATTAGCTGCGGAACATGCGCTAGCGTATGTCCTCAGGGCGCTATTGAAGATGAGTAAACCTCAGGCCTAACTTCAGAAAGCGGAGTTAGGCTATTTTTTTGCCTTCGCATTTCCATATTCTCAGAAATCAGATTTAAAAGTAGAATCCAGATATGGAAACTTATGATCTCTTCGACAGGACACTTACTGTCTCAGAAGCAAATACATTAATACATGCCACAGTCGAAGAGATATTCTACTCGCTCTCCATCGAGGGAGAGATTTCAGGATTCCGACCAGCATCTTCAGGACATTGGTACTTCACTCTGAAAGACAGCTCAGCCGCGCTCGATGCAGCTGTATTCCGCTCTGCTCAGTACTCGATGGTAATGCCTGAGAATGGTGACTTGGTCATAGCGGAAGGCTCTCTCTCCTATTACACCAAGACTGGAAAGCTGACATTCATCATCAGGAAGATGACAAAGAAGGGAGATGGCAATCTCCTGGAAATCATAGAGAAAAGAAAGGATTATTACCGCTCTCTAGGCTATTTCGATGAAGATAAGAAGAAACCGATACCAGAGGAAATAACAAAACTAGGTGTCGTAACAAGCCCTACAGGAGCTGCTATCAGAGATATTCTCAATATAACAAAACGCAGAGCCCCTTCTCTCGATATCCTCCTCTTCCCTACAGCTGTTCAAGGAGAAGGAGCTGCTGAGAATATTGCCTCAAGGATAAGACAGGCGAATAATTTCGATGAATGCAGTGTGCTTATCGTGGGACGTGGTGGAGGAAGCCAGGAAGATCTCTCCTGCTTCTCAGAGCCCGAGGTGATAGAGGCAATACACAACTCATCCATTCCTGTGATATCAGCAGTGGGGCATGAAATAGACTGGCCTATTTCAGATTTTGTCGCAGATAGAAGAGCTCCTACCCCATCTGCAGCTGCAGAGATAGTTACAGAGACAATCTACAGACGGCGCGAAAGGCTTGAGAAAGCGAAGATGCTTTCATCATCGATGATGAAGGAAAAGTTATTTGATGCTTCATCCCGTCTTGAAAGATGCCTCCATAGCCTTACGGAAATGGAGAAGAGGATACTCAGATACAAAGGAAGAATACCTTCCACTGAGGACCTGAGGAAGCTTCTGATGCTGAGGATGCAGAATGCAGAGACACGCCTTGCATTTGCGGAAGAGGCAATAGAGAGGGAAATACTAAAAAAGACTGCCTCATCAATGCAGAACATACACATGCTTCTCAATGAGAACCAGAGAGCTATCGAGAGCCTTATCACGATGGATACACAGAGTATTTCAGTATTGAAGAAGGAAGCAACGGCAGCTATCAAAGACAAGACAAGCAGAAGAGGCACGGCTCTCTCCTCTCTCATGAAAGAGACAGAAGCACTGTCTCCTCTATCAATACTTAAAAGAGGCTACTCTGTAACAACAGATACAAGTGGCAGGATAATAAAGAAAATCAGGGACGTTGAAAACGGCTCTGAGATAATCACAAGAGTTACAGATGGAAAGATCCATTCCATCGTAAGGGAGGCATGATGAGCTTTGAAAGCGATTTAAAGAGAATGGAGGAGATTACAGATCTCCTGAAAAAAGAAGATACAGGACTTGAGGAATCAATCAAGCTTTACGAAGAAGCCAATGAGCTTGGCAAGAAACTTACTAAGACGCTTACTGAAATACAGAGGAAGGTCGAGAAAGTCACAACGGAAGATGAGATGGAGATGCAGACAGAGGAGATGGAGGACGAAAGTTGATCAAAGCTGTTTTTCTTATCCAGTGCCCAGATAGCAAAGGTATACTTGCTGCTATCACGGAATTCTTTTCCAAAAGAGATTTCAATATCCTGCATTGTCAGCAGCATACTGATAGCTATGAACAGCATTTCTTTATGCGCATAGAAGTCGATGCCAGCGATATGAAGACTTCGAGAAAAGCTCTTGAAGATGAATTCTCAACCCTCGCAGAGAGATTCAAGCTTGACTGGTCCTGCTATTGGTCAGACAAGAAGACTCGAATGGCAATCCTTGTATCGAAAACAGCCCACTGTCTTTATGACTTACTTGCAAGACAGCTTGAGGGAGAACTGGATGCAGAGATTCCTCTTATAATCTCAAACCATCCAGATCTTGAGAGGGTTGCTAATCAGTTCAGGATACCTTTCTACTGCTTCCCGATGGATGAAGGAAAGGAGAAGCAGGAGGAGAAAGTGAGAGCACTCCTCAGGAAATTCGATATAGATCTTGTCGTTCTTGCAAGGTACATGCAGATTCTGTCAGGAAGCTTCATAGATGAATGGAAAGGGAAGATCATAAACATCCATCATGCATTCCTACCAGCATTCCAGGGTGCCAATCCCTATCTGAGAGCCTATGAAAGGGGTGTGAAGATGATAGGAGCTACCGCTCATTACGCATCAGAAGACCTCGATCAGGGACCGATTATCGAGCAGGATGTAATAAGGGTGAATCATGAACTCACACCAGCAGGCCTTAAGGAAATAGGAAAGGATTCAGAGAAAAGAGTACTTGCAGCAGCTGTGAAAGCACATCTTGAGCATCGTGTGATAATCTACAAGAACAGAACAATAGTCTTCTCTGTGGAACGCTAAGCTGTGATGGTCAGCTTCCGTCCTGAGCATGGTTCGATATAGCTTATAGAGACAGCTTCGGGACCGAAATCATCAGACTCCTCTCTCCTACTGAAGAAGAAACTTCAGAAGACGCTTACTGAAATACAGAGAATAGTCGAGAAAGTCACAAATGAAGACGAGAGGCCGGATGAAAGTTGATCAAAGCTGTACATATAGCGAATAAATCTCGAGTATTCTCTGCTATACTTATTACGGAGCTTTTATGAAAAGGATTACTTTGCCAATCGGATCTGCAGATTTTAAGGATATCAGGATATCCGGTGATTATTACCTAGATAAGACAGATTCAATAAGCGAGCTTATTCATGACAGTTCCAGAGCTATTCTGTTTACTCGTCCTAGGCGTTTCGGGAAAACAACATTCATAACAATGCTCAGATATTTCTTTGATATAAGAGAAAAGAACAAAGAGCTTTTTTATGGCTTGGCAGTAACCAGGAATGAAGAAATATGTACAAACTGGATGAATAAGGTTCCTGTGATATATCTCACATTCAAAGATATAGATGGAGCAGACTTCTCCTCTGCGTTCTCAATGATGCAGGATCTGTTTCTAGATCTATTCCAAAGTTACGACTTTCTTCTCAAAGATGATATGCCTAATGGAAATAGAACGCTTTTCAATCGTATTCTGGATAAGGAATCGACAGAAAACGATATCAGAGAAGCACTAAAAGTATTAGCAAAACTGCTCTATAGCCACTATCAAAGAGAGATAATAATCCTGATAGATGAATATGATGTACCTCTGGATAAAGCTGAGAGAGGTGGATATTACACGGAGATGCTAAGTTTTCTTCGAACGATATTCTCATCTGTCTTAAAAGATAATCCCAATGTGAAGAAGAGCATTCTGACAGGCTGCCTGAGAATATCGAAAGAAAGCCTTTTCACAGGTCTGAACAATCTTTCAGTGTATTCAATCACTTCTGATAGCTACACTGCCACATTTGGTTTTACAGAAGATGAAGTGGATAAACTGCTTCTTGCGACAGGATTTCAGAACAAGAAAGATGATATCAGGAAATGGTATGATGGATATAGAATCGGCCATTCCATGCTATATGCGCCATGGGATGTTCTTTCTTATGTGAAAGACTTGCAAAGCAATCCAGAAGTCCTTCCCAACAACTACTGGGCCAATACCAGCAGCAATGATGTAATCAGAAAGTTAATCGATAAAACCCACGCCTCGATCTCTAATGATTACAGCTCTCTGATAAACGGGGAAAGCATTTCAAAGCATATAACAGAAAACCTGACATACAATGATTTATACTCAGATGAAAACAATATCTGGAGCTTAATGCTGGAAACAGGTTATCTTACCCTTGCTGAAAGATTTCAGCCAAATGGGGAAACATTAATACGCATTCCAAATGAGGAGATTAAACAGCTGTTTATATCTACCATAAACAAATGGTTTTCAGACTCCCTTAAAGATGAAAACCTCACCCCGCTCTTTAATGCAATCTGGAATAAGAAGCAGACGGCAATCGAGGAATTGATAAACAAATATCTGACAAGGAGCATCAGCTATTACGATTACAGCGAGTCCTTTTATCATGCTTTTTTAGTGGGCCTGTTCTCTGCAAGGGGCTATGCAGTGAAATCCAATTCAGAATCAGGACTAGGCAGACCTGATATATCGCTGCTAGATAACCAGAATTCCCGCGCTGCGATATTTGAAATAAAGCAAACAAGAAAAGAAGATGAAATAGAAGCTAAAATGAGAGAGGCTTCATTACAGATACAAGAAAAGGAATATTCAAAAGCTTTTGAAGACTACAATACAGTCATATCATACACAATTGTCTTCTATAGGAAAAAAGCGTTCATCAGACTTAGCTAAGCTGTGATGGTCAGCTTCCTTCCTGAACATGGTTCGATATAGCTTATCGAGACAGCTTCGAGACCAAAATCATCAGACTCCTCTCCCCCATACTGAACATCCCCTTTTATAGGATAGCCTGCCCATGCAAGGTGGGCTCTTATCTGATGGCGGAAACCTCTTGTGATAGTGCATCGAAGAGAATCATCACTCTCACGTTCAACCATCGTAGTATAAATCCGTCCGCTTATATTCTTCTTGTTTGAGATTACAGGACGAACACTCTTCCCTCCAGGGCCAAATGAACGGAAATAAGATGTTATGAGGGTGCTGTTCTCGAAAGGATCGAGATATGGATACTCTTCAAAGCCCTCATCGAGGTGCCTCTCATTCTGTACAGTAGCTATATATTCTTTCTGTATCATGTCCTTCTTCTGCTGCTGCATAAGAGCATCATACGCCTTCTGCGTGCGTGCAATGAGGACAAGGCCTTTTGTCATGTTATCTAGGCGATGGATAACTCCCCCTTCCCACTCATTGATACCATGGCAGCATCTGACCTCAGGGAAATATGCTGAAGCAATTGAAAGAAGAGTACGTCCATCGATAGTAGTTTTGAGCGGCACTGTCGGAATGCCGCTCTCCTTCCAGTAAACTAAAGTATCGGGGCCTTCAAAAAGAAGCTTAGTTGTCACTTCTGCCGAAGATCCTTACCAGATAGAGGAAGATATTTATGAAGTCAAGATAGAGATCAAGCGCTCCAAGAATACCGATCTTTGTCAGCTCCTCGCTTGTCATATCCTGACCGAACTGCGCGTTCATATCAGCAATACGCTGAGAATCCCATGCAGTAAGTCCTGTGAAGAGAACCACTCCCACAACTGAAACAAGAAGATTCAGCATGGAAGATGGGAAGATGAGGTTAACTAGCGATGCTATGATAAGCCCGAAAAGACCCATCGAAAGGAATCCTCCCCAGCTCTTGAGGCTCTTCTTTGTTACAGCACCATAGATAGCTCCACCTGCGAATACAGCCATTGCAGAGATAAAAGCTGTTAAAATGGATGTTCCTGTATATGCGATGAAGATTGAAGAGAGCGTCACACCCGTGAGCGCAGAGTATCCAAGGAATATTCCTATGGCAGCACCCTTTGAGAGTCTCTCAACACGACCTGAAAGCATAATAACGAGAACAATCTGAGCTACGAATACAGCAATCGTAACCAGAGGATTCAGCAAAACGAATCTGATAAGAGTCACAGACTGAGAGACTCCGAATGAAACCGCCGCAGTTATAGCAAGACCCAGGGTCATCCAGAGATAGACATTCTTCATCAGAAGATTCTCTCTGACTTTGACATCCCTTAAGATTATTGTTTTCTTATCATTCATAAGTAAAATCTCCTTTTACTTTTATAAATATACCCTATAAGTTAAGTGGTAGGCAAACAATGTGGGGATTCTTCATCGAGAATACATGTAAAGGTATAGCTCTCGATGCAATGAAGATATGTATAATATGAGCGTATATGGAGGAAATCATGCTTGAAACAGGTACAAAAGCACCGGACTTCACACTCCCTGATGAGAATGGGAATATGGTTACATTATCTTCATTTGCAGGAAAGAAGGTAATTCTTTACTTCTATCCGAAGGACAATACACCAGGTTGTACGAAAGAAGCTTGCTCTCTTCGTGATACCATCGAGGATTTAGCAAAGCTCAATGCTGTTGTCATAGGGATAAGCCCTGATTCATCAGCCTCACACACCAAGTTCAAGGAGAAGCATAACCTGCCTTTTACCCTTCTTTCAGATCCAGAGCATAAAATAATGGAACTCTATGGCGCATATGGGGAGAAGATGCTCTATGGAAAGAAAACCATCGGTGTTATAAGAACCACATACATCATCTCCGAGGACGGCAGCATCGAGAAAGTATATAAGAAAGTCAATACCGCAACCCATGGAGAGGATGTAAGGAAATATCTTGAAGGCTAACTGGAGGCAATGCCTCCAGCTTCAGTTCTTGAAACTATGCACAGGGGCAGGAATTCTTCCACCACGCGCGATAAAATCATCGCAGGAGAAGCTATTCACGCTCATTATAGGAGCATAACCAAGAAGACCTCCGAATGTAGCTGTATCCCCCACTCCCTTGCCAATCACAGGAATAAGACGCACAGCTGTGGTCTTCTGATTCATCATTCCAATAGCCATCTCATCAGCGATAATGCCAGAGATAGTAGTTGCTTTCGTATCTCCAGGTATGGCTATCATATCCAAACCTACAGAACAGATACATGTCATCGCTTCAAGTTTCTCAATAGTCAGAGCACCAGCATTCACAGCATTAATCATTCCCTGATCCTCGCTTACCGGAATGAAGGAACCACTGAGTCCGCCTACAAAGCTTGATGCCATCAAGCCACCCTTCTTGACCTGATCGTTCAGAAGCGCAAGGGCTGCTGTTGTTCCAGGAGCACCGGTCCTCTCAAGTCCCATAAGCTCCAGGATATCAGAGATGCTGTCCCCGATTGCAGGAGTCGGAGCAAGGGAAAGATCCACAATGCCGAATGGAATTCCCAGCCGCTTTGAAGCTTCCTTCGCAACAAGCTGGCCAAGTCTTGTAATCTTGAAAGCTGTCCGCTTAACTGTCTCCGCAAGCTGCTCGAAATCACAGCCCTTCACACCTTCAAGTGCGTGCTTGATTACACCAGGACCGCTTACACCGACATTTATAACAGCATCTGTTTCGGTAACACCATGGAAAGCTCCTGCCATGAAGGGGTTATCATCAGGGGCATTGCAGAACACAACAAGCTTAGCGCATCCGATAGAATCCCTGTCCCTTGTCTTCTCCGCAGTCTCCTTGATAATCCTGCCCATGAGGGCTACAGCATCCATATTGATACCTGTCCTTGTAGAACCAAGGGCAACTGATGAACAGATATTATCTGTAACGGAAAGTGCTTCAGGAATAGACTCAATGAGCATCTTCTCAGCCTTGGTCATGCCCTTAGCGCAAAGCGCGGAATAGCCTCCGAGGAAGTTCACCCCGACAGTTTTCGCAGCTTTGTCGAGGGTCTTCGCTATCTCTACGAAATCAGAAGGAGAACTGCAGGCAGATGCTCCTATAATTCCGATAGGTGTCACGGAGATGCGCTTATTCACTACAGGAATCGCATACTCCTTCTCTATCTCATTGCCAGTCTTTACAAGATCCTTTCCTACCGCTGTTATCTTCCTGTAGATATTGTCGCAGAGCGTGGGAAGATCCGATGAAATGCAATCCAGAAGGGAGATTCCCAGCGTGATGGTCCTCACATCGAGATTCTCCTTCTCAATCATCGTATTGGTTTCGATTACTTCATTAAGATTAATCATATCAGATCCTCTGCATGCTCTCGAAGATCTCTTCTCTCTGTAGCTTTATGATACACCCAAGCCTCTTTCCAAGCGCATCAAGCTCATCTGAGATTGTGAGGAATTCCTTGTTCGCGTTATTTGCATCGCAGATCATCATCATGTTGAAAAAACCATCGACGATTGTCTGGCTGATATCAAGAATATTCACATTGCTCTTTGCAAGGTAGGAACAGACTTCCGCTATGATTCCAACCTTATCCTTTCCGACTACTGTTATTATTGATCGTCTCATAATTGCTCCACCCCTGATTCTACCTAAGAGGATGGAAAAGATACAGTATCAGCGACCGAAAGCTCTTCTGGCAAGAAATCCCGATTCATAGCTGAATCCAGTACGAAGCATCGTTGCAGCAAGCATGATATGCAATATGTCATTCCGGACAGAAACTCTGAGCTTCTCATACTTCTCATGAAGCCTCTCAAGATACTCAGATACAATACAGAGGGAGTCTGAGGAAGAGACCTCTGCACCGCTTTTCAGGAAAGACTCAAATGCGGTATCAAGCTTTCGTTCATAAGCCATATGTTCCCTAAGTGTTCCATGAAAAAGCTCTGGATTATGAGGATGTGTGAAGATATCAGCAGCATAATGAGTAATCTTTCCAAGTTTATATGCAGCCACAATTCCATCCGGAACTAATGACATCTCCAGCTTCCTTATCCTAGTCATTGCGGTTTTGTAATTATGTCCCCTACCCTCATCACCAGGCTCAGTACCGGAGAAATAGGAAAAGATGCATATATCTGGCTCAATATTTCCGAAAATATATGCGATGGATTCCAGCATCCCCATCGGATGATGTGAAAGCACAGTTAAAGCTAATCTCAGATGGCTTATCAATCTCACAGTTTTATTCAAACCCTTCTTTGTGAAAACAATGTTTTCTTAATATGAAGATTGCACTAATTCGTCAACACATGTTTAAGTCTTGGTAGACATAATCTATTGAAAAGGGAAACAAATCTCCCAACTCCTAAAAATGCGAGTATCGTTCCGATTCCGATACCGACAATACCGCCTGCGACTGTAAGCCCTATAACAATAGAAAGCGTTACATTGAAACCATCGAAGATGTTCTTAACAAACCCTGTTTCCTTTCCAGAGAGGTCCGCTATCGCCTGCACTATTCCATCTCCAGGATTTGGAACGATTCTCATATCAAGGGAGGCTGCAGCGCCTATGCCTGTTGCGGCAATTGCGAAGATAAGTGCTGTAATGCGTCCAGGGAATGTTCCGAAGAAATATGTCGCAGGAAGCTCATTCAGCTGGGGAATCAGGACTTCAAATACATTCATGACTCTTGTGAAGATAAGAGATAGTGGCAACTGCAAGGCATCTTTTATCAGCATGCTTCTTATAGGGAGGGAATCATTCTTCCTGTAAAGATGAAAATGGATAAGCATTTCAGCAATTACGAAATCTGTATAAAGTCCGAAAGCGGCATCCCCTATTGGTAAAGAAAATATAACTGCAGCTACATGCGCTACCGAGATTATCGGGGAAACACCAAGCCCTGTTTTCACATTAAGGGTTATCCCCAATGCAAGGATAATCAATCCCATCAGGTATATGAGAACTCTGAAGGTCAACGACCTTCAGGACAAGCCTGAAGGCTTGGACGTGAGCGTTTTACCCACAGGCTCCGTTTCCGGTCTGCCTGTGGCACCCCATCCATACGGCTGATTGACTGCAGCCTGCCCAGATTGCTGAATCTGGGTAATGTAGTTATCGCGGATGTTGATGGCGGCATTCGTATCTGCATGCATCCTGCTGCCGCAATGCCTGCATGTGTATCTGTTCCCTTTCCTTGAAGCCTTGTCTATCGTCTTGCACACCGAGCACTTCTGGCTCGTATAGCGTGCATCCACGAACTCAACCCTTATGCCGTTCATCTGGCACTTGTAGACAAGCTTGGACTCAAGGTCTGAATATGACCAGTTGGACAGCCATTTCCTCATGGTCTTATTGCTCTTCCCTCTGAGCCTCAGCATGTTCATGGATGACAGGTCTTCAAGGGCATATACGGACACATCATCAGCATCGGCAAGCTTCTTGGAAATGCAGTGGTTCTGGTCCTGGACAAACCTCTTCTCGCGTCCGGAGATGGCCTTGAGCCTTCTCTTTGCACTGCGAGTGCCTTTCTCCTGGAGTCCAGAGCGCACATGATTGTATTTCCTTTTCACTCTCCTTGCATCCTTTGCTCCATAGCGGACTCCGTCTGAGGTTGTAACAATGTTGTAAACACCCCTGTCCAGTCCAACTATCTTCCCATCACTGTTTTCACTTATATAATCAGGGCATCCATAGATGAGATTGACGAATACCCTTCCTTTCCTGTCCATCCCTATGTTAGCTCCCTTGAGCTTCCATCCTTCCGTTTCAGGATAGCGTTCAGTGAAGAACTCAGGGATAGTGATGATTGTCCTTATCCTCTTTTCACAGGTGCTGAATGTGAGCTGACTGCCTCTGAGGGTCACAGTGCGAACATCATAGCGCATCGTGCACCTCTCCTTCATCGATGGCCTTCTCATTCTTTCAGCTTTCTTTGGATGTTTCTGCTTCAGC
>CASDRY010000032.1 GCA_949283235.1 uncultured Spirochaetales bacterium
AGTATGAAAAGGTTCGTTTTATACTCGACAGAATGATTTCTACTCCCGTTATTGTCCGATATCCTAGAAAACGGCCTGATTACTATACAAAAGACAATTATGATGTATGATTATTGCAACGCTGTGCAGATAGGGCTTTTTTTCCTTTAAGCCTTTTTCGATATCTTTCCAATTGATCTTTACACGATTCTTATCACGATCAAAAACATCAGAGTCATAGCAAAGAACTACATTGGTATGAAGATTTCTATATTTCTCATTCCGTAAAATTCCTTTTGAAAGGATTCTTTCGGCTTTTTTCTTGAAATTGCCAATACCTTTTAGAGCCTGAACTTCAATATAACAATCTAGTCGTCCTTTATTGATTTCTCGAAGGCGCTTAATAATAGCACTATAAAACTCTTCTTCAGTTTCACCTTCAACAAATAGAACAACAACCTTATCTGGACCCATCTGATGCCTCCAGATAAGATTCAAGAATATTTATTTCGCTTTCATTCCCTGATAGAAGCTCAAAAATATAATTTCCAACCAATGTATCAGAATCTTCTGCATCGTTAACAAGATTTTCAATTTTTGCATCAGAGGCAAATTTGCGAAATCTTGCAACTCCATCATCAGAAGGTATGCCAATATAGATACCATCTAAATCCATATATTGGATAACATATGGGGAGTGGCTTGTTATTATGATTTTCATATCACCTGCAAAGCTTTTCAGAGATTCTAGAAAACCATGAAACAGTGACGGATGGATTGAATTCTCAGGTTCTTCTAGCCCGACAACACTTACTCCTCCTAGACTAGCTGTAACAACGTGTACCAGTTGCATTAAAACACGCTTTGCACCTGCTGAAAGAAAGCGGAATTCCAATGGCTGGTTTATATTACGATCTCGAACCCATAGCGAATAAATCTTTGAAGAGATCGTGAAGGGCACAGGTCCTGAGTCATTCCCAAGGATTTTCATATCTTTTGATGTATCAGATACGGTAACTTCAACACCAACTATGTTTGGAAACAATGATAGGAAAACATCTATAAGCCTTTCATATATTATAGGTTCCTTTTGCTGGAGCATATAAAGCGTATATGGAATATTCTCAGACATGAATTTCATGCCACCTGCATCCTGAAACATTATCTGGGGAATCTTCTGGTATACAGCAGTAGCATCCATCTTCTGGTCAAGAAAAGATCTGACATTCTTGATTTCTGTAATATAAGGCTTTAAAAATTCTGGAGATTGGATGCTCAGCAAATCCAGTACAAGAGTAAGATCATCTATATCTGATGAAAACTTTGTGTTGCACCTACTTTCTGCAGATGGCCTGATTTTTACATCTTCTCTATCTCTGGTAAAGAGTGGTGTAAATCTCTTGCGAGGTAGTTGTTCTTTTACATTTAAATATTCGGACAGTATATGACAACCTGCTTCATTTTCTTTTGCCCACTCAAAAGAAAATCCATACTCCAATAAATAAAACTTGTCATTTATTGTTGCTACTCCTGTAAAGGAAAATTCAAAATTATCATATGCTAGATTTACATTAAGAGGAATCAATGACTCATTTGACATCATTCTCCTTCTGTCTTCTTTATTTGCATGCATGAATGAAATTGCAAAATCAAGAGCCATGATGAGATTGCTTTTGCCATAACTATTTAGTGATACAAGTGCCGTTATTGGCTTCAGTGATATAGTTGTGTCTCCAATGTTGCGAAAACCCTTTAAGGTGAATTTAGTTATATTCATGGACTTCCTCTTGTAGCTAATATAGACAATTTGTAAATTAAAGTGTAGGTTTATTTGCACTTAATTTCTAAATTATGCCTTAATTAGCTATTTTTAAGGTTTAACTGCAAATCTTCTTTTCGTTTATCTATCTAGTTGGAAGCTGCAAAGAGTATTTAATGAAAGAAAAGTACAACGTCTTTTTATATGCATGAATTCTACACACATTGTTTTGATAATGTGAATGTAATTCGGTCTCCTAGTTTCCTCTGAAAATGAACTGCTGAAGTGTAGAGGTAAATTCTGATCAAAAAATTATGTGCGTTGCATTCGCAATGCAATGAGATATTATTGTAGTCAGAAGAGTATAATATGCATAAAAGTAATCTTACTATTCGCATAGAGCCGGAACTCAAGGAAGAGGCTTCTGCTCTCTTTAGATCATTAGGCCTGGATCTAAGTACGGCAACTGGCATTTTCTACAGGCAGGCTCTCAGATGCCATGGGCTTCCATTTGAAGTTAAATTGGATGAACCAAATGAAACTACCTACAAAGCAATGGAAGATGCAGAAAATGGCAGGGATATGCATGGGCCATACAACAGCGTGAGGGAGCTTATGGAGAATCTTAATACTTAAGTCTGAATTCACTGTATATTTCAAAACTTCCTTGAAGAAAGGCTGCAAACCAGATAAGCAGGAAAAAGTGATTACACTTCTGTATGAGGAAAGCCTCGGATAATTCCAGTTCAATCTTAATGAACTAAACCGCTTTTGACGATTCCAGCCATATTTGCAAAGAGTATTCAGGTAATGAAAAATCCCGATTTTAAAATCGGGATCTGCCTTTCTTCGCACCCTTTTCCTGAGGGCAGCCGTCGGGGTGCGCGTTCCAGAGACAGGCATAAAATTGGAATGTGGCCTTATCTCCTTCCCAACCGTTATGTGGTACGGTTCTGGCTTATTGAAGACTATTACCTTGAGTAGTACTCAACAACGAGCTGGTCGTTAACCTGAATTGGTACTTCGTTTCTCTCTGGAAGTCTTGTGAACTTAGCTGAGAACTCCTCTGTGTTCTTCTCGAAGTAGGGGAGATTGAAAGCTGGGTGTCCAAGGAAGCACTCCTTGAAAAGCTCATTGTTTCTTGACTTCTCCTTAAGAGAAATAACGTCGCCTACGTTGATCTGGTAGGATGGGATATCTACCTTCTTTCCGTTAACGAGGATGTGTCCGTGTGTAACAAGCTGGCGAGCAAGTCTGATTGAGTTGCCGAAACCGATGCGGTATACAGCATTGTCAAGTCTTCTCTCGAGAGAGATTACAAGAGCATCGCCTGTGTTAAGGTTGGACTTGAGAGCCTTCTCAAAATACTTGTGAAGCTGCTTCTCGAGAACGCCATAGTAAGCCTTAAGCTTCTGCTTCTCTGTGAGCTGCCTGCTGTAATCTGTAGGCTTCTTCCTCTTTGCGAAAGCAGGGGAGTTTGCCCTGTCCATTGCTTTGGGGTGTCCACATACATTTACCCCGAGTCTTCTGCACTGCTTGAATCTAGGACCTGTGTATCTTGCCATAGATTTTACCCTCCAGTAAACAAGTGTCAGTATTATGCTGTGTCAGCACAGCAGCATTAATCTACGGCAAGAGTGCATTCCGTGTCAATCAGGAAAGCATTAGTTCCATGCAACACTGAAAGATAGAGGCTCGTTTAGCAGCAGAAAATGTATGATAGGGAAGCTGAAGCGCACCGTGTTATCATCAACGATCGTGCAGCCATCTGCCTCTGTTACAGTTCCCGGTACTGTTATGTTCACATCGATGAGTCCATTTGAAATAGCTTCAGGCCCATCTTCCCCGAGAAGGAAGTAAATCATATCAAGATAATCAGTCTCGCTCATTCCCTGGTTATATTCGGGGCCATATACCTCGAAGTTCTGGTCAGAGAGGAATGGAACGATAGCTTTCAGTTCTGGATAGTTGTTGATATCAAGATAGAATGAAAGGCTATTATCACTAATGGTGAAGAGACTTTGATTATCAGCACCCATCTCGCTGAGGAGGGTATCTATTGATGAGTAATCAAAAGAAACTGTGTATCTGTTATCTCCGAGGCTTTCCCAGCTGGCTTCTTTTATTGCAGCTGTAGTTCCGAGCTGTGATGCATAGCCATTGATAGCGCTTTCCATCATCGACTCGTCTTCAGTTGGGAGAAACTCTGCAAAGTCTTCAAGAACATCTATGAAGAACTGCTCTACATGTATATCTGTATAACTTGAACCTGTGCCATCATCATTCAGGGTCAGATCTTCTGTTACCTGGCATCCTGAAAAAAGAAGCGCAAAGGCAAAAATCGGAATGATGAACCGTTTCATACAGAAAGCATACGTTATTATCTCGGGCAAGACAATCGGAGAAGGGGCTGTAGACAGAGGAGTTTTCCTGTGCTATTTATTGAGCCTTGGTGAGATAAATGACAAAAAGAGCCCTAACTGTTAGTTTTCTCCTGCTTTTTGCAGGATTTTCCCATGTTTTTGCTATGAATGCTGAAGTAAAGGCTTTTCCTTCTTCTGTGAAATTATCGTGGAGCGAAGTTGAAGATGCTGTCTTCTATGATATCTATTCAGGAGAGGATTTCATCATCCGCCTCGATAACACCTCTCTCTCATATACAGTTGAAAAGCTGTTTTCGGATAAGAGCTACAGCTTCTCAATCGCAGCCAGGACAGAAGATAATGCAACGCTCGATGCCGCATTCCTCGATACGAAGACGACAAGCTGGGATGGTCTTTATAAGTGGGTAAATAAAACCAGTAAGGATAACCATGGGAGGGTAAGAAGCATTATTATAAGGATAGAGACTGCTTATGATGAGAGTGTGGGGCAGTATCATAATATATATATGAAAAAGGATGACGGGACGGAGGTTAAGATATTCCCTCTCTACTCCTTTGACGACCCTGAAGCTGGACAGTGGGTTGATTATAATGCCTCCGATCCTGCAGCAGTTTCCTATAAATTCAATGCTGAGCGCTTCAATATTGCACCTTTTGATCCTGCAAAGTGGAGGATGGATAAAGTTATCATTGACTATGATTCAAGTTCCGCTTACATTCAAACAAGTGCCATGGGGCTTGTTTTCGAGACAGTTTCAGGTTATGAACTTTATATTGAAGACAATAGAATGAGGTTGTCCTTTCTGACCGAAGGGAGCGGGATTGTTGATGGGTTTCTCTTTAAGAACCCTAATCCTGGGGAGGGGGATGCCTTCATTCTCACACGGCTAGAATAGGAGGTCCCCGTTTGATAGCTGATTCAAGCAAGAAGACTCTCATAATAGTTGAGTCGCCTACGAAGGCGAGAACTATATCTAAATTCCTTCCTTCGACATGCAAGGTTATTGCATCCAGAGGGCATGTCGCTGATCTCGCACCAGAACCTAAGACTGGCAAGTATGGAGTGGATGTCGATCATGACTACAAGCTCGAATATGTCATTGATGATAAGAAAAAAGATCTCATAAAGGAGATGAAGACCCTCTTGAAGGGTGTTGATCAGCTTGTTCTTGCAACTGATGAGGACCGCGAGGGAGAGTCTATATCATGGCATCTGCTGAATGTTCTCAAGCCTTCCTGTCCTGTTTACAGAATGGTCTTCCATGAAATTACAAAGAGTGCAATCCTGAACGCTTTCTCTTCCTGCCGTGAAATAGACATGAATCTAGTGCACGCACAGGAAGCAAGGCGAGCTGTCGATCGCCTTCAGGGTTATGGCATCTCCCCGATTCTTTCCAGAAAGCTTGCTGGTAAATACTCCGCTGGTCGTGTCCAGTCTCCTGGCTTGAAGCTTGTTGTCGAGAGGGAGAAGGAGAGAAGGGCATTCAAGGAATCAGGTTACTCTTCAGTTGAGACGACAATGAAAGCTTCCGGAGTAACTTTTGAGGCCAGGCTGAAGGCTATAGGGGACAAGAATGTTGCTGTCTCCCAATCATTCGATTCAGAAACAGGTGCGCTTAAAGCCGATGTGATAGTTCTTTCCGATGAGAAAGCTGCGGAAATAGCGTCTTATCTGAAAGGGCGGGAGGCGATGGTTTTCAGTGTGACCAATCAGGAGAAGATCCAGAAACCTGCCATTCCTTTCATAACCTCCACGCTTCAGCAGGATGCCGCCAGAAAGATGAAGAAGAGCGTTAAAGAAGTCATGGCACTTGCCCAGCAGCTTTATGAGAAGGGCTTCATTACATACATGCGTACAGATTCCCCGACGCTTTCTTCTGAGTGTATAAATGCGGCAAGGGAGCAGGTTGAAGAACTTTTCGGTTCTGATTACCTTTCACCTAAACCGCGGAATTATAAAGCATCTTCCGAGATAGCTCAGGAAGCACATGAGGCTATAAGACCTGCAGGTGATCATTTCAGGAAACCATCGGAAACAGGGCTTACAGGAGATGCTCTCAAGCTTTATACGATTATATGGAAAAGAACGCTTGCAACGCAGATGAAGGAAGCGGAGAAGAGTACGACTACAGCACTCTTCACAGTCGATGATTATACTCTCACTGCAAGCGGGACAACTATTCGTTTTCCTGGATTTCTCAAGCTTTACGAAGTTTCGACAGATGAAGAGGAGAAGGAGAACGAGGAGGGCGTCCTTCCGCTCCTTGTAAGCGGAGAGCAGGCTGAGATATCTGATGCTGCATCTACAGCTCATACTACAAAACCACCTGCAAGATACACCGAGGCAAGTCTTGTTCAGAAGCTAGAGAAGGAAGGAATTGGCCGACCTTCAACATATGCGGCTATAATCTCGACGCTTATAGACAGAAAGTATGTTATAAGGCAAGGCGGACAGCTTGTTCCGACATTCACAGGGTTCTTCGTGGACTCATTCCTTGAGCTTACTTTCCCTGATTACATCGACACTGCATTCACATCCAGAATGGAGGAAGGACTCGATAAAATCGCGGGAGGAAGCGAGAGCAAGACAGAGTATCTTGATTCATTCTGGAAGGGCTCTGAGGGTTTCCCAGGTCTCGATAAGGATATTCAGAAGATCTCTTCAACTGTTAGAAAAGCAGATGTTTCAACACTTCAGATTCCAGGGCTTGAATATAGCTTCGATGAGGATGGTACAAAGGTAAGCTATTCAATTAAGATCAGCAAGTTCGGACCTTACCTTTCCTCTGATTTCTTCGATAAAGCAGCTGGAAAAGACAGAATGGCATCAATCGATCAGGCAAAGTACTTCCCTGGTACATTCACCGATGCAGATGCTAAGAAGATACTCTTCCCTGAAGCTCAGAATGTAGAGATTGCAGAAGGTGTATCTGTCGCTGAAGGGCGTTTTGGAAAGTATCTTAAAACAGCTGATGGAAGAAATCTTGCAATTCCTCGTCCTTATCGGGGAAGTATAACTCCTGAGCTTGCTTCGCTGATTATCTCCCTCCCGAAGACCATCGGACAGGATAAGGATGGTAATGATATCCAGATGATGGCAGGACCTTACGGCTTCTTTGCTAAGTACGGGGATAAGAATATATCAATCTCAGATCCTTTCAATATTGATGCAGATGCAATTGCAGAAGAGGCAAATGGCGAGAAGAAGGATAAGAACATTCTCTCTGATTTTGGAGTCTTCGAGGATAAACCTCTGCAGATAGTAAAGGGCAGATACGGTGCATACATCAAGTGGGGTGATAAGAATATCGCCATCCCTAAAGCAGAGCAGGGGAATGCTTCCCAGCTTTCTGAGGATAGGGTGAAGGAAATCATCGCATCCGATCCGTCAAAGCTCAATGTCGTTAAAGATTTCGGAGAGTATGAAGGACAGCCTCTTGCCCTTATGAATGGAAGATATGGGGTATATCTTAAATGGGGCGATAAGAATTGTCCGATTCCATCCCAGGAGAAAGGTACTGCTTCTGAGATGACAGCTGAGAGAGCAAGGGAACTTGCTCTGCAGGCTCCGGAGAAGAAGAGCACAAGGAGAAGATCTTTCTCAAAGAAGGATAAATGAGGATTTCGATAATCTGCTACAGTCTTACAGGACACACGGAGGATATGGCTTCTGAGATAAAGAAGGGCATTGAGGAAGAAGGGGTTGAGGCAAGGATATTCAACATAAAGGATAGTGTTGTCGATCCAGATTATGTTGCTTCGAGCTCTGGCATCATCATAGGAACTCCTACATATCTTGCATCGAGTGTGTGGCAGATTAAGAAATGGCTTGAGGAAGATTCGAGAAGCCTTAATCTCAGTGGAAAGCTTGGAGGAGCATTTGCCACAGCGCATTATGCGCAAGGCGGGCAGGATACTGCTATCATGGATATCCTCGGGCAGCTTCTTGTGAAGGGTATGCTTGTTTATTCAGGAGGGGGAAGTTTCGGTCTTCCTATCATCCATCATGGACCGGTAGCTCTCGATAAAGTAGATAACCACTATGAGGAGAGCTGGGAGATGTTCAGAATCTATGGCTCCCGCTTTGCCAGGAAAGCAAGGGAAATCTTCTCCCTGGATAGCCAGGATTGATATCTTCTCTTCATCTTTTCCGATGGTCAGAGTTCCTTTTGCTTTGTATACTCATTTTATGCCGGACATGAAAGAGTATATAGCACGCACAGCACTGGAAATTCTGAAGAAGGGAATCCCGAAGAAGCTTACAGTTACTGATATCGTTGAAGCTTGCAATATAACGAGACAGACTTTCTATTACCATTTCTCGGATATCCCGGAGATGTTTGAATGGATTCTCTCCAAGAAGCTAGATGCTGTTTTCATGATGGCTTCCAAGAATGATATTGAGGAAGGAATAAGGATCTTCTTTCTTGCTTCTGCTAATTCAGTTCAGTATATCAGGAAGGGTGTCAGTTCCGGTTATGGCGAAGAGCTTGAGCGTAAGCTGTCGAATGCTGTTTATGCCATGTTCGACAGGATTGTCGAGAAGTATGGCTTCTACCCTGATTGCACAAGGCGGGATCTTGCTGTTATCAGGAGGTATCATTGTCAAGCTGTGATGGGGCTTTTCAGAGAGTGGACTGACAATGATATGGAAAACCTCGACTACATTGTCCATATTGTCTATCAGATTCTAACAGGAAAGATCCGTATATAGTCAGCACTGTGTCAGAAATCTTTACACTTTGCTGATTCTGTCCAGACAATCTTCACAAACTGATAATTCTCCTTCCTTTTATTTATGCTTAGCTTTCAATCTGAGGAGAAGAATATGTCACAACATGAAATACTCTCTGTGAAATTAGGTGAGCTTGATGATACATTAAGCCGTCTTCATAGCAGAATTCAATTGAGCGAGAAATCAGATCAAAGTTCCCTCGATAGTGAGATAAGGAAAGCTGAGACAGAGTGCAGAAAATCGAAGGAAGCTCTTTTCGAGAGATTGCATTACTCAAAGTCCAAAGCAGTTGAGAAGCTTTCACTAGCCTATGATGCTGTTGAAAGTTCACTGAATAAGCTGAAGAAAGAGGAAGTGGAGGAGACTCCTGATGAGAAGATCCTCATAGCTGAATACTCTCTCGATTTCGCTCTTCTTGCTGCTCAGAATGCGCTTCTCAGATCTCTGGAGGCGATAAACGCGGTCAATAACGAGGAAAGGAGGGCATAAGATGGAAGAAGTCAAATCCCCGAAGAAGCCGCTGATTTATTACTATGTCATAGTCCTGCTTGTAATTCTCTTTTTCAACATGCTGCTTGCCCCGATGCTGAGAGACAGCCGTGTAATTGAAGTCGATTACGGTACATTCATGGAGATGATTGCTGATAAGAATATCGGGACAGTTCAGATTGATGATAACCAGATTCTTTTCACGAATAAGGATAACACGATGGTCTATAAGACCGGACAGATGAATGATCCAGGTCTTACAGAGCGTCTTTATGAATCCGGAGCTGTTTTCTCCAAGGTCATAACAGAGCCTATGTCACCTCTTATGTCCCTGTTTTTGAATTTCATACTTCCTCTCCTGATATTCTTCGCGATAGGACAATATTTCAGTAAGCGTTTGATGCAGCAGGCTGGCGGCAAGAACTCTATGATGTTCGGTATGGGCAAGAGCAATGCCAAGGTCTATGTGCAGTCAACACAGGGAATCCATTTCTCCGATGTAGCTGGAGAAGATGAGGCAAAGGAGAGTCTTGCAGAGATTGTCGATTACCTTCACAACCCAAAGAAGTACACCGATGCGGGAGCTTCGATGCCTAAGGGAATACTTCTCGTAGGACCTCCTGGAACTGGAAAGACAATGCTCGCGAAGGCTGTCGCAGGAGAAGCTAATGTTCCTTTCTTCTCAATATCTGGATCGGAATTCGTTGAGATGTTCGTGGGTATGGGAGCCTCTAAGGTAAGGGATCTTTTCAGACAGGCAAAGGAGAAAGCGCCTTGTATTGTCTTC
>CASDRY010000033.1 GCA_949283235.1 uncultured Spirochaetales bacterium
AGTATGAAAAGGTTCGTTTTATACTCGACAGAATGATTTCTACTCCCGTTATTGTCCGATATCCTAGAAAACGGCCTGATTACTATACAAAAGACAATTATGATGTATGATTATTGCAACGCTGTGCAGATAGGGCTTTTTAAGTATTACAACAAATATTGTATTATTACGATATTTTAATAATCTGATTCAATTAAATATTAATATTTAATCTTATTGGTTTTAGCAAAATCAGATGAATATTGAGTATTAATTATCGGAGGGAAATATGACTGCTGATGAATTCCTTTTCCTTTTCGATGGAGAAGAGAAAGAGAGAGTCAGGATTGAAATAGATAATGGAATCTCCTTCGCGATAATAGGAGGTGTTCCTGTTCTTTATATGGGCAATCTTCCATCACTTGGCGCTATCATGATTTCATCTTTTAATACCTCGACGCTTTCCAGTGCGAAGGAGCTTTATGTTTCATCTCTTGAAGCTTCGATAGATGGTATTGAAATCGTGACATATGCAGAGTGTTATGGTCCATCTTCCGTTCTTCGGGGAGTTGAGGATGGGGAAGGCCGGCTTCATGTTGTTTCAGCACTTGGGATAAGAAAGTTCATTGAAGGAAATAAGGACAGGGCAAGAAGGATATTAGTTAGAGGGGGAAGCATAATAACACCGGGAGCTGGGATTTATGACAGGAAAAGAGCTGAGTATGTTGCTTCAAGACTCTCCCTATCTTCACTATCATATATAGGCGGTGAATATCTTCATCCATCTAATCCTGTGCTCTCAATGCTGGATGATGGGAAGGATGTTTCGATACTAAGATCTTCCTTGCAAAGCAGAGCAGGGCGAAAGCTTGCATCGGAGGGATGTCCGGTGTCATCCTCTTATTCATCTTTCTCTGAATTTGCTGGGAATATTGTTTATCATAGTGATAAAGGGAGGTTCAGTTTTCTGGATGAAAGATATGACAGCTATCGCTACCCCTGATTCTGCAAGGAACGCAGAACAGCTTTCCGAAAAATACATCAGGGATTTCATTTCATATATTGAATCTGTTAGAGCACTCTCTGAGAACACTGTTAAAAGCTATTCCAATGATCTGGGGCAATGGCGGCGTTATATGAGAGACAGGGATCTTGATCCCATTTCGTTCACAAAAGAAGACGCTGCATTGTATGCTGAATACCTCCAGGATGAATTCGAAGAGCGTTCAGTACTTAGAAAGCTTACTGCTCTGAGAACATTCTATGGCTATTTAGAGAAGAGAGGTCTTGTTAGATTTGATCCTTTTATGAATATCTCAATGAGGCAGAAAGCACGGAGACTTCCATCTGTCCTGACAGAAGATGAGGTCAAAGAACTTCTTTCAGTACCTAGAGAAAGCTTCAGTGATGAAAGAGATCATATGCTTTTCCTTTTTATCTACAACACAGGATGCAGAATTGCTGAGGCTATATCAGTGAATATAGATAGCTTTGATTTTTCCAAAAGAAGGATATTGATAAAAGGAAAAGGCGGAAAAGAGCGTTTTGTTTTCTTTTCTCCTTCAACAGCTGATGAAATTAAAGCTTATCTTGGAAAGCGATCGGAATACCTAGCGAAAGCAGGGAAAAGCGATGAGGTTGCTTTCTTCATCGGAGATAAGGGTGGAAGGTTGCCCTTCAGCTCCGCCCATATTATCTTTGATAAGTATAGAGCCTTGCTTGGCTGGCAGAAAGAATTCACGCCCCATACACTGAGGCATTCTTTTGCAACCCATCTTATGGATAGGGGTGCTGATATCAGGCTTGTGCAGGAGTTGCTTGGGCATGAGAGCATCTCCACGACTCAGATCTATACACATGTATCCAGAGGCAGACTGAAAAAAGTCTATGAGGATACACATCCTCATGCAAAGGAGTAAATGATGGAGATTCATGGGACTACTATATGTGCAGTCCGAAAAGGAAATGAAGTTGCCATAGCAGGAGATGGACAGGCGACATCCGGAGAAGGCGGTGTTGTAATCAAAGGGAACTGCAAAAAGGTCAGGCGGCTTTATAATGGAAAAATAATTGTAGGATTTGCTGGCTCTACAGCAGATGCTTTTACTCTCTTTGAGCTGTTTGAAGGAAAGCTTAAGCAGTTCAATGGAGATCTTACACGTGCGGCTGTTGACCTTGCTAAGCAGTGGAGAACAGATAAGACTCTCAAGAACCTGAACGCCATGATGCTTGTCTCCGATGGATCTAAGCTCTTTATGATTACAGGAACAGGGGATGTTCTTGATCCTGAGGGGGATGTAATGGGTATAGGATCGGGCGGAAGCTATGCGCTTGCTGCTGCTAGAGCATACCTTGATGCAGGTGTTGACTGGAGTGCTGAGGAGATAGCAAGAAAGAGCGTGTCGATTGCTGCAGATATCTGCATCTATACAAACCACAATATCATTGCGGAGGTCCAGAATGCCGGAGAATAAGAAATCACTTGATGATATGGTCCCTTCAGAGATAGTGAAGAGCCTTGATGAATATATAGTTGGCCAGGAAGAGGCTAAGAGAACTATTGCTATCGCAATAAGAAACAG
>CASDRY010000034.1 GCA_949283235.1 uncultured Spirochaetales bacterium
CTCTTCGGCACTTTGAAGAATGATGTCAGCTCATACAGATGGAATTCGCCGCTTAGTTCTCTGATGAGCTGGTACCGCTCTTTGCGCGTGAGCGATTCCTTATCTTTTCCCGAACTAAGGGCAAAGCTTTTTTTAACAGCTCGTTCTCCCTTTTAAGAATCTCGTTCTCAAGCTTCAGGTATTCCATTGACCCTGGCTCATAATCCTCAAGCCTGGCCTTCTTCTTCCGTCCCATTCCCTGTCTTCCTCTGCCATCTTCGAGAAGAGCCTCTTCTCCGCCTTCCCGATATTTCCTCACCCATGCCTTGACTGTACTTTCGTTCAGATTGTACCTAGCTCCTGCCGTACCGGGCGTGAGTGATTCTTTTATGACAGAGTTTACCACTTCCAGCTTGAAAGAATCAGTATACATTTTGGGCATATTGCTGTGCAGAACCGCATCTACTCCATGTATCCTTGCCCTGCGCAATAGCTGCTTGAATCTATTTAACCTCATTCCCAGCCTAGCAGAGCATCTTGGCTGACTATCTTTCCCTGCCAGCGCAATTTCAAGTTCTTCCCTAAGATCTTCTTCCCTTATCTTCATGATTAAACCCTCCAAATTGGTTTTGAGTCCAACTTGAAGGGTTCATTTCATTTGGGGAAACATATCTTAGTTATCGATTCGAGGAAATTGCCATTTCTTACTTTTCACGTGCTGTAAAAGTTGGCTTACATAAAGACGTGCTGGATGTTGGTACCTATTGTATGATGAAAGAAAGCGGCATATTAATGGTGAATTTGATTGTGTTGTTTCTTACCGTGATGAAGTCAAGCATCTTTCAGGTCCTATGGATTGAGCATTAGCTGATGAGGAAGAGAGGAAAATACAGGAGATTAATGCGTTGAACATAAGGCATATAGGTTTCGTGTCTCTGTTTGGTTTTTCATTCAGTAGTCATGATTATCTTCTTGTCATAGGTAATGATTTGTTTTCTGCAGATTTGGCAATACAATCTGGAAAGGATTGAATCATGAAATTGGATATCAGGGAGATACCTTCAGCGGACAGAAAACAGTATATGGATCTTCTGCTTATCGGGGATGAGCAGCCAGAGATGATTGCGAAATACTTGGATAAGGGCTGGATGTATGCCTTGTTTGTTGAAGGAAAAGTTGTTTCATCTTCGATTGTCATCCAGCTCTATGAGAAAGCTTTTGAAATTAAGAATATTGCTACATATCCAGATGAACAGAACAAAGGATATGGAACAACTCTTTTAAAATATATCATAGAATATTTTGTTCCTGCCGCAGAGGTTATTTATGTTGGGACCGGAAACAACAGGAAAACCCTGGATTTCTATAAACACTGCGGTTTTGAATACTCTCATACAGTAAAAAACTTCTTCATCGATAATTATGATCATCCAATCATTGAAGAGGGAAAACAGCTTATCGATATGATTTACCTTAAGAAAGTTTGTAAATCTTAGTTTTCTGAATCCTGAAAAGAGGATGTGCTTGGAATTGATTTGTATCATCAGGGTGCCAGATTCCATCTGCAGCAGCTCGATGGATTGGCGGCTCTGATGTAATCGGAAAAGAATCTTTTTCGAGACAGATTATGTGGCATCGGATGGTTCATTTTCCTTTGTGGATGTGGGAAAACGATGCCACTCTTTTTGTTAAGCTTCGCAGGACATAAATAGCATTATCGTGTAAGGTAGTAAACCAACTGTGTTTATAAGGTTTACACAATGAAGCTATGATGCTAATCTCTCGGCTATGGAATCAGTTCTTAGAACAGAAAACCTCTGTCTTGATATCAATGGAAAGTCAATATTCAAGGATGTCTCGTTATCGCTGGAGAAGGGTACTTTTGCAGCTCTCTGCGGTAGAAACGGAGCTGGTAAAAGCCAGTTGCTGAGGTGTCTGAAAGGACTGAGAAAACCTTCTTCTGGAAGTATTCTCATTGATGGCAATCCTTCATCTCCCGGCGAGAGAATGAAAAGGATTGCTCTTGTATTCCAGAGCGCTGAAATGCAGATTGTGCAGCAGAGCGTTGAGAAGGATATAGCATTCGGTCCGGAAAATCTCGGGCTCGATAAAGAAGAAGTACAGCGTCGCGTCGATGAAGCGATATCAATCATGAATCTCGAGGATAAAAGGCGCCAGAGACCTCAGACGCTATCAGGAGGGGAACTTAGGAAAACTGCAATTGCAGGTGTGCTTGCGATGCAGCCAGATGTAATTCTTCTTGATGAGCCATTTGCAAATCTTGATTATCCGTCTACGCTCGCTGTAATCAGGGCACTTATAGCTATGCATGAACGTGGATACACGATTCTTGTAGTATCTCATGAGGCCGAGAAGTTCCTTGCCCACACTGACAAGCTCTTCATCATGGATAAAGGAAGGCTTGCAGAATCCGGTCCATCTGCTGAGATTTATGGAACACTCCGCGATTATGATATTTATCTCCCAGCGTCCTGTTCATTTGAGGAGCTTACATGGCTGAGGGCGTAATATTTCATTATCGCAATGATGATAACATCCTCTCGAGGATGAATCCGAATGCCAAGCTTCTGTCAGTGTTGGTCTTCTCTGCCATCGTATCATCGGCGGGAAGTCTTTTAGTGATTATCCTGTCGTTCCTTGCTCTCATGTTGGCTGTGGCTATAAGGCTTCCATTTGCTCGTTATCTTAAAGAGAGCATCTTCTTTCTGATTCTTGCGGGGTGTATGGTCATTTCTGCAGCTGTTGATACCCATAATGCGGTTTTTGCTGCTTCAAAAGGAATAGGATTCCTTGCGATGGTTCTGGCATCAATGCTGCTTACCGACAGCACAATGCCCGATGACCTTTCACGTTCACTTGGCTCTGCTTTCTCCCATGTGTTGGGAAGACGGGCATATATTCTCGCCGCAGCAGTGGAAATAACGATTTCCATGATTCCCATCATAGTAGATAGCGCCATTGGAATGTTCGAAGCTCGCCGTGCAAGAGGTGCATCTTTTGCCCGCCATCCTGTCCGTACCATTTCCGAGTATTCTGTTTCGATGGTTTCTGATCTCTTGAATAAAGCAGAGGTATATACGGATGCGCTTTATTCCAGAGGTTATGACGCTTCTGCAAGGAGAAGCATCCCAGGATACAGTGCACTGGATGCCGTGGTTATTATCATCGATATCGTGGCAATAATCTCTGCTATCATCATTCCCCGTATTTTCTGACAGATTGACAGAATCATGTCAAATTTTGTAAACTTCTATGCATATAGAGGTTTACAAACATGGAAAGAAAGCAGATCT
The DNA here is from genome assembly GCA_949283235.1 of uncultured Spirochaetales bacterium. Classification (GTDB taxonomy): domain Bacteria; phylum Spirochaetota; class Spirochaetia; order Sphaerochaetales; family Sphaerochaetaceae; genus Ornithospirochaeta. Next base: position 3,294 of record CASDRY010000034.1, read on the forward strand.
TGAAAATAGTTATTGTTGCGCTTTTCGCAGCGCTTTTTACTGCTGGTGCATATATTAAAATACCACTTGCTCCCGTTCCTGTTGTGCTTAGCACACTCTTTGCACTTATTGCAGGTTCGTGTCTTCCTATGTCATTGGCTGTTGCAAGTGTTGTTGTTTATCTATTCCTTGGGGCTATCGGGCTTCCTGTATTCACATCGGGAGGGGGTCTTGCTGCACTATTTGGACCCACCGGAGGATATCTTATAGGATTGATACCTGCGGTTATCTTCGGTTCTCTGGTAATGAAGGCTTTAGAGAAGCATATAAGGATAGCATCTCTCATTTCTGCAATAGTCGCAACGGTATTCATCTATGTTGTAGGGCTTCCATGGCTTTCCGTGAGAATGGGTGGACTCTCTGTAGCTGCAACATTGAGCTCCGGTCTTGTCCCGTTTATTATCGGGGACACTCTTAAGATCGTTGTTTCCACAATAATAGCGCCTGTTATCAGGCCGCGTATCATGGAACTGCTCGAGCGTGATGAGTGAGGATGCTATGAACGTTAGAGAACTTGCAGACAAGGTAATCAATGGCTACGTTGTAAATGCTTCAGAAGCTTTGGATCTGTATCAGACGCCACTTGAGGATCTCTGCAGTGAAGCTGATAGAATACGCCGCCATTTCTGTTCTGATCGTTTCGATATCTGCGCCATCGTGAACGGAAAGTGCGGCCGTTGTTCAGAGGATTGCCGTTTCTGTGCACA
>CASDRY010000035.1 GCA_949283235.1 uncultured Spirochaetales bacterium
AAAGCCTGCAGGGATGGTGTTCTCCTGCAGGCGAACCTAACAAAAAAGTTCTTATTAATGAGCCATTGAGATGGCTAATAGGGAGTTATCTTTCTTGAGGTAGGCAACCATGTCTTTCACGCTCTCTGAGATATCCCTAGGGGAATAGCCAAGATATACAGAAGCCTTGTCATGGGAGAATCTGGTGTTATCCTCAAGAGTCATTAAGCTATAGCGAGTGAAGAGAGGGCGTTTCTTTCTCCTCTTCGCATCAAGTTCGAAGAATGGAGAGAACATCTTTGCAAGCCAGATAGGGACGCATTTCTTCTCCTTCTTGCCAGATGCTGCGGCCATGTATCTTAAAAGTTCCTTTATTGTCACGGAAGAGCCTGAAAGAATATAGCTCTCACCACATTTTCCATTCTCCAGTGCTTTTATTGTTCCTTCGGCTACATCCCTTACATCGACCATATCATAGCCGCCATTCACTCCCATTGGCAGTTTATTCTTAAGGAACATCGCACAGAGCTGGACAAGATGATTCCGTCCATTATCTCCAGGTCCTATTATCCCAGAGGGAAGGACTATTGAAGTATTCAGCCCTTTTCTTACTGCTTCCATGACAAGATGGCTGGCTGCAGCTTTGCTCTTTGCATATTCTCCCTTAACCAGATATGGGGAATAATCATCAACCTCTTTGAGTACGGCAACATCCTTTCTTTCTGGAATAGCATGAACACTGCTTACATAGACAAGTCTCCTCACACCATATTCCATAGCGGCATCTATGATGTTCTTTGTGCCTTCAACGTTCACTCTCCAGAGATCCTTCGTTCCCTTGTCCTGTATGCTTATAAGTCCGGCTGTGTGGATAAGGAAAAGTTCCTCTCCGTTATTCCTGAAGAAAGGAGTAAGACTCTGCTTATCTGTAACATTCCCTTCGATGTACTCGACCCCAGCGCATCTCTCGCCTTTATCCTTCGGGAGGATAAGTGCTCTCACATTCTCTCCTCTCTGTACAAGCTTCGACACTATCGTGCTTCCAAGATGTCCAAGTCCACCTGTGATAAGATACAAACGTTTCATACTTTTCCTCCTCAATAATGAGGGTATTTGCACTCTTTAATGGGGACAATGGGCAATTTTCTGCTAATTGTCGCGTTTGCTACAAAAAGAACTTCCAGTGTTGGCTTTAATTGTGTTTTTTCGGTGTAGAACTCCAGGCTTGCTTTGCGTACAATCCATCTATGGATACAAAAGAATACCTTCAGAGTGTTGATTACCCTGGACGCATAGTTGCTGCTGGCTGGGATGAAGATGGTAAACCAATGGCTTTCTATGCAATTACCGGTAGAAGTGAGAATAGCAGGAACAGAATCCTTGTCTCTGAGAATGGCTGTATCAGAACAAAAGCCTATGATGAGAGTAAGCTCACAGATCCTTCACTTGTAATCTATGCTGCATCTAAATGTATTGATGACTGTCTTATAGTCACAAATGGGGATCATACAGATACCATTTATGATTACCTGAAAAAAGGCAGGAGCATAGAAGAGGCGCTTGTTTCAAGAACGTATGAGCCTGACGAACCTTCATTCACGCCAAGAATCGGATCTGTAATATATAGCGATCATATTCTTTTCTTCATCATAAGAAGGGAGAATGGAAAACCTCGCCGTCTTCTATGGCGGTATGAGAAGGAGAACGGAGTGTGCCATGTAATTCACACATATGAAGCAGATGGTAATCCTCTTCCATCATTCAGAGGTGCTCCTGTAAGAGTGGATAGCTCTTCGGATTTTCTTGAAGAAGCATGGTCCGCTCTCAATCCTGAATATCGTGTGGCGGCTTATCTTAAGACTTCCGCAGGGGAGAGGATTATCAACGCGCTGGAGGGGAAAGATGGAAAAGCTTGAATTGAAATATGGATGCAATCCTAATCAGAAAGGTGCTTTTATATATCGGGAAGGAGGTCTTCCCATTGAGATTCTTAATGGAAGAGCTGGGTATATAAACCTTCTCGATGCCTTAAATGGCTGGCAGCTTGTAAGAGAACTTAAGCTCTGCACATCGCTTCCAGCTGCTGCTTCCTTTAAGCACGTCTCTCCTGCAGGAGCTGCTGTAGCTGTTCCTTTAAGCGAAGATGAGAGAAGAATGTATTTTGTCTCGTCTGATTTATCTCCGCTCGCAACAGCATATGTCAGAGCGAGAGGAGCTGATAGAATGAGTTCTTTCGGTGACTTTATAGCTCTTTCGGATATCTGTGATGAGAGTGCTGCATCTGTTATTGCAAAGGAAGTTTCCGATGGCATCATTGCGCCAGGTTATACTCCTGAAGCTTTAAAAATACTTTCAGCGAAGAAGAAGGGTGGGTACACCATAATAAAAATCGATCCTGATTATGAAGGAAGCGAGAGGGAGGAAAGAACCATATTCGGTATTACCTTTTCACAACCTCATAACTCTTACATCCCGACCGATGCTGATTTCAGCAATCCTGCCACTGTGAATAAGGATATTACACCCGAAGCTATTCTTGATTTGAAAGTCGGTCTTGTCGCTCTGAAATATACACAGTCAAATTCAGTTTGTTTCTCAGAGCATGGACAGACTATAGGAGTGGGGGCTGGACAGCAATCGAGATTGCATTGCACTCGTCTTGCAGGGAATAAAGCAGATCTCTGGCATCTTAGGAGAAGCGACAAGGTTCTTTCCCTTCCATTCAGAAAAGGTCTTTCTCGAAATGAGAGGGACAATGTGATAGAGCAGTATCTTGCAACAGAACCAGAGATAGATGTCGTCTCTGCTTGGCAGGACTATTTCTATGTGAAACCAGATAGAATGGATGAGGAGGAGAAGAAGGAGTTCCTTTCCCGCATAAATGGTGTATCGCTCTCATCGGATGCCTTCTTTCCATTTCCAGATAATATCGAGAGAGCAAGACGCTCTGGAGTTAGCTATGTATCGCAGCCTGGAGGAAGCTTAAGGGATGATCTTGTAATAAAAGCTGCAGATAATTACTCAATGGTCATGTATATGACGGGTAACCGTCTTTTCCATCACTGAGCATAGGAATATTATCCTTGGTATGGAATTCAGCGATTTTGGTAATAAGCTTTCTTCACACTCAGGTATCCTCCAGTTAATGGATGATATAGCTAAGCCTCTGCCAGATGGGGTAAAGGCAAGACCTCTCGGAGGTGGAAATCCTGCGAGAGTGAGCAAGGTCGAGAAGGCCTATAGAGCTGAAATCGAGAAATTGCTAGAGGATGGGGATAGTTTTGAGAATGTCATTGCTCACTATGATTCCCCGCAGGGGAGAGTAGGTTTTTTAAGAACTGTCGCCTCTTTCTTCTCTGCAAATTATGGCTGGGACATAACAGAGGAGAATGTTGCCATTACAAATGGCAGTCAGAGCGCGATGTTCTATCTTTTCAATCTCTTTTCTGGAAAGGCTGGGAACCGGACAAAGACCATACTATTCCCGTTGATGCCTGAGTACATAGGCTATGCGGATCAGGGGATAGAAGAAGGAACTTTCGTAAGCGTTGGCGCGAAGTGTGAGTATTATGACGACCATACCTTCAAATATAGACTGGATAAGGAGGCTGTAGAAGAATATCTTTCACTGCATCCTGAAGTCGGAGCTATGGCTGTTTCCAGACCGACTAATCCAAGCGGAAATGTGCTTACAGATAATGAGATAGGTTTCCTCTCGGATCTTGCTGCTAAGAAT
>CASDRY010000036.1 GCA_949283235.1 uncultured Spirochaetales bacterium
CCAGTTTGCTACAGTATTGTTGTAACTTTCGTCCACATTTTGCCCACGAAAATCTGAAAAACGATAGAAAACAGCTAAGATTAATTTGAAAGTGTAATCTCTTTGTATATAGCTAATTATTGTGAATACTTGAGAACAATAGAAACGCCTGAAACTAGCTCAGGCGTAATCGGGATCGATATTAAACTGGAATGAATAAGTTGGGAAAGCTTCTGTGAGGGCTTTAGTCGCATTTCGTCTGAAGCTTGCATAGTCTGTAAGGGAGAAGCCTACAACTACATCGAAATGGACTCTGGAATCATTCATATGCACGTGGAATGCATGGATGGAAATAACATCCTTTGATACTTCCTTAAGAACTTTCAGAACTTCTTTTTTCATGAGGATCACAACAGGATTATCTGAATTGACTGCATACATTCCGAATGTGAAGTAGATTCCCATCTTCTCCATAATCTCAATCTGGGCCTCTGTCATTGCATCGAAAATCTCCTCAGCCTTTGCCTCTGAAGGAACTTCGACATTGCATGTACCAATCATTCTGGAAGGTCCATATGTGTGAATCTGGATATCATATCCTCCGGAAAGAGGAGGATGCTTTGAGATTATCTTTCTTATCTCAAGAACTGTATCTTTTGAAGGTCTCTCTCCGACTATTGCAGAGACTGTATCAACAACGCTGCTTACACCTGCATAGAGAATGAAGATAGAAACAATGATTCCAGCCCATCCATCGATCGGGAATGATGAAAATAGAGAGATAACAGAAGCGATTATGGTAACAGAAGTTGCCAATGCATCTGAGAGTGCATCTGTTCCTGAAGCGGAAAGCGCTTCGCTCTCTATCTTCTTTCCATTCTTCTGGTTTATCCTCCACAGCCCAAGCTTTACAGCTATTGTCAGAATAAGGATGAAGAGCATCGGAATGGAGATAGTTACAGGACTTGGATTCTGTATCTTGTCTATAGATGTCCTGAGAAATGCACCACCTGTTAAAAGCACGATGAACGCCACAAATAGTGCTGATATATACTCTATCCTTCCGAATCCCAATGGATGGGTGTGGGTAGGTTTCCTCTTAGCGAGATTGAAGCCCATTATCGTGACAACTGACGAAAGCATGTCAGAGGCATTGTTTGCCGCATCTGACATAATGGCAACGGATCCTGAGAAGAATCCGATTACAACCTTGATGGCAGCAATTGCTGCGTTTGAGATTATTCCCAGAAGCGCAGTTCTCTTCAGTACTTTATTTCTAGTTTCTTCTTCAATCATTGAGGTGTAGTCTATCGTGGAGAGGGCGGTAAATCAAGGTTATAATAGGTTTATGAGATTGTCAGAAACGCTTTTTGAGATACTTATAAAAGATGATCACAGCTTTATATCCATAACAGGAGGCGGGGGGAAGACCACGCTCCTTTCCTTATTGGGGCGTAGATGTGCTGAAAATGGAAAGTCAGTGCTTCTTACAACAACCACGAAAGTCGCTTCCCCATATCTCCATGATTATGATGCCGACAGGATATTTGAAGATGAAAGCGTACTTGGCTATGCCGCAGAGAAGGGAAAAGTCTGCTTCTATGCTGAGCACCATACCCTTGATATGAAAAAATGGATAGCTCCGAGAGAAGATGTGCTTTCCATCCTTGCCAGTCGCTTTGATGTCGTTCTTGCTGAAGCAGATGGATCGAAAGGGCTTCCTCTTAAGATACATACAGAGAGGGACCCTGTAATAAATAAATCAACAACAGCTTTGGTAGCAATCATGGGACTCTGGGGTATCGGAAAGAAAGCTTATTCAGAAGCATTCGGTGAGGATAGGGATATCATGATAGACAAAGCGTATCTACAGTGGTATCTGAAATGCCCAGAGGGGCTTTCAAAAGGGTTTTCTGCAGATAATATAATTCTTTTCAATGGTGCGGAGGCTGTTTCTGAGGAAACGGTCCAGATGCTTTCTTCTCTGGATTATCCTGAGCATACAAGAGTCTTTGCTGTATCTGAAAAGGAGGACAGAATTTATGGGACTATATGCTGATGCGGCAGAGCTTGAAAGGAATGGAATACTTTTTGCCGCTGTCACGATAATAAAAACAGAAGGAGTTGTTCCAAGACAGAGCGGCAGGATGCTTGTTTCTGAGGATGGCGGAATTTTCGGAACCATCGGGGGTGGGGAGATAGAGTACAAAGCAAAGCTTCTTGCGCTTGATGCCCTGAAAAATGGCAAGGGAATATGCGCGGATATCGAGCAGCATGGGGGGAAGGTTTCTGTTTATATTGATGTCCCTGAGCACAAAGGCAAGGTTATTATCATAGGAAAGGGACATGTCGGTAGTGCTATTGGATCCCTGTTCAAAGGAATTGGCTGGAGTGTGAAGTTGTTTGAACGAGATGCTGATGAAAGTACGCTTCTTTCCCAACCCATTAATGAAAAGACTGCCATCATAATTGCAGGAAAGGCTGGTTCGCATCTTATTCCTGCAGCTCTTTCAACAAAAGCTTTCTATGTAGGGCTTCTTGCTTCAAGAAGTTTCTCCACCGAGCCTGACAGAAGATTGTATTTCCCTATCGGGCTGGATATAGGGGAGGAGACGCCGGAGGAGATAGCGATCTCCGTTGCCGCAGAAGTCCTTTCTGTATTCAATAAACGTTCTGCAAGACCGAATAGGGATTGGGAAAGCAATCTTGTAGTAGTCAGAGGCGCTGGGGACCTAGCTACAGGAACCATAGTCCGCCTTGTCAAAGCGGGCTACAAGGTAATTGCACTCGAAACAGATAAGCCTACTGTAATAAGGCGCACAGTCTCCCTTGCAGAGGCCGTTTATGAAAAGGAAATGATTGTTGAGGGGGTGAAAGGCGTTCTTGTCTCGTCTGATGCGGCTATCAGAAGATCACTTGATGAAGGAAATGTTCCTGTTGTCATAGACTCTGATCTTTCAATCCTTTCCTCATTCCATCCAGCGGTACTTGTCGATGCGATCATAGCTAAAAGGAATCTCGGTACGAGAAAGGGTATGGCTCCTTTTGTGGTCGCTCTCGGTCCTGGTTTTACTGCAGGAGTGGATGCGGATGCTGTTATCGAGACGAAGAGGGGGCATACACTAGGCTCCGTCATTTATTCAGGTAGCGCTATCCCGAATTCAGGTATTCCTGGAAATATCGGAGGCTTTGCCAGAGAGCGTGTCATTCATTCGCCAGCGTCCGGTGTATTCAGGGGTGTGAAGCATATCGGGGACATTGTAAAAAAGGATGAGATTGTTGCCTATGTTTCTGATACAGCTGTCAAGGCAACGATAGATGGAAAACTCAGAGGACTTCTACATGATGGTCTTTCAGTCCCTGAAGGTTTCAAGATTGCTGATATAGACCCTCGGGGAGAGGAAGCTGACCATACTACTATTTCTGATAAAGCAAGAGCGATTGCAGGTGGAGTCCTGGAAGCTATAGACAGCTGGGCGCATAAATAAAAATTTTCAGAAATCCGAAAAAAGAGGCTTGACAAAAGTATACCGGGGGGGGGGTAGGCTCTTTTTAGAATCTTTTTTACGGAGGATTGAAAATGAAGAAGATTTCTATCGCTCTCATGGTGCTTGCTGTGCTTCTTGCTTTTGCTTCTTGTGATAACTCAACTCCAGCACCAAATGCATCCAGCCTTGTTACGCTCAAGTGGAGAGCTAACATGATGGGTGATGAGGATCAGGCTACTACACAGCCTGGGAATATTGCATCGGATAAGGCTATGAAGGTTGGTTCATACATCACAACAGATGGTTCTGTTCTCGGAACTTTCTATCGTGTTGATAACGCTAGCTTCACAGCTTATGCAGCTGGTATGACAGGAGATGGCTATTATGCAAATTACGAGTTCACAGGTCTTCCAAACCTTTCAGAGAATAAGCAGTATCTTGCATACCTCATCAAGGAAGCTGATGGAACTGAATACTATGGCACATCCCAGAGCCGCGCTAAGTGCACAAAGCTTGGTGATTCCGTATCAGAAGCTAGCAAGTATGAGATTACATACTATCTTGTTGACCTCGGAGAGGGAACATTTACACAGACAGCTAAGACAGAACTCACAGATGAAAATAGGGACACATTCGAGGCAATGATTGCCGAGGCTGATGAGCTCATCACTCTCACATTCTCTGAGGCAAACTTCGATACAGTTAATGAACCTGTAGTAGCACCTGCACCTGCTGCTGAGTGATTCTGAAATGAGGGAGAGGCTATGAATGAAAGCAATGTCCTCCCCAGACAAAGAATTCCAAATGCAAAACGTCAGGAATGCTTAAAGCTCTTTGAACAGGGGTACGGATACAAAAAGACAGCTAGGCTTACGGATCTCAACAGATACACAGTCCGTGAGTACAAGCGGAGATTTGCAGCAGGAGATACCTCCTGGGCAAGGCGAGGCGGGAAGCTCCTTTCCGTCTGAAAGATAGTTTTTCAGCTGGGTCAGCTTAGGCTGATCCAGCTCTGATAGTGGATATTACTCCTTCAGGACGCTGAGGGATTGATATAAACACCTTCGGGTGAAGGGAGTGGAAGTCTCCCAAGACATTTTTATTTGAAGAGAGGTCATCGTAAACCTATCTTCCGAAGTTTTTACTCGGTCCACGTTCTGTGGGCCGTTCTCTTGTTCAGTATTTAAGGATTTTGAGAAATCCTGCATGAAAATTTTCCAGAATCATATATAATCTTATGAGAATTTGAGGATTTACGATTTTAAAGCCTCATTTTGTTCGCATTATAGATATTGTTGCAGAACGTTGCACCAATTTTGTTGACACCTCATTTTGATACGATAGAATCGTAAATGAGAAGGAGCAAGAGTATGTCAGATAAAATGAGACCGGTTCCGTTTTCTGGACTTCTGGAGAGAATAGCTGGAGAACTTAGAAATCATGGTTCGATTTTCGGTATAGATTCCTCGCTTTTCTTCGAGGATGGGGGAAAGAAGAGGGTAGGTGTTTTCTCTCAGAGCTGCACTTCTCCTGTAGGACCTGCAGCGGGTCCTCACACGCAGCTGGCTCAGAATATAATCGCAGCTTATCTTGAAGGAGCTAGATTCATAGAGCTCAAAACTGTCCAGATAATGGATCATCTCGAGATAGACAAGCCTTGTATTGATGCAAGAGATGAAGGATACAATGTTGAGTGGTCCACTGAGTTCACTCTTGAGAAGGCTGCTGATGAGTACATCAAGGCCTGGATAATCCTTCATATACTCGAAGGTGCGATAAAAGGACACATTCCTGAAACACCTTCATTCATCTTCAATGCATCCGTTGGCTACAATCTAGCGGGAATCAAAGAAGATAAGATGCAGCGTTTCATAGCTACTATGAAGGACGCTTCCGGTGATCTCTTCTCCGACTACATCGCTGAGGCTGCTGCAATACTTGAGGATAATATCTTTGAAGGTACGATGCTGGAGGATTCTGCAATGCGTGCTGCAAAAGAGCTTGATAGAATCTCTCCTAATATCTCGCCATCGGTGACGATTTCAACTATGCATGGCTGTCCTCCTACCGAGATTGAGGCTATCTGCAGCTATATGATAAAAGAGCAGGGCTTCGATACCTTCGTTAAGCTCAACCCGACTCTTCTTGGATACGATGAAGTCAGAAGAATTCTTGATGAACATGGTTTTGGTTATATTGTCCTCAATAGGGAGAGCTTTGAGCATGATCTTCAGCTCTCAGATGCCATTCCTATGCTTCACAGGCTTTATGATCTTGCTGCAAAGGAAGGAAGAGGTTTCGGTGTTAAGCTCACTAATACTCTCGGAACATCAAATGAAGACAAAGTGCTTCCTGGAAATGAGAAGTACATGTCAGGTAAATCACTCTTCCCGATTTCTATCAGGGTTGCGCTTCTCTTGTCAGAGGAGTTTACAGGACAGCTTCCTATCTCTTACTCTGGCGGTGTAAGCGCTCTGAATGCTGCCTCGATCTTCGAGTGCGGTATCCATCCGATAACACTTGCAACTGATATGCTCCATCCAGGTGGATATGCAAGGATGGCCCAGATTGCTTCTATTCTGAAAGAGAAAGAAGGCTGGGAGATGGAATCGATAGATCTCGAGAAGCTCAGAGCTCTTGTTGAGAAAGCTGATACAGATCCTGCTTTCAGAAAGAGCGAGACCGCTTATAGAGCAAAGATAAATTCTCCTCTTCCGCTTACAGATTGCTTCGTAGCTCCATGTGTTGAGTCCTGTCCTATCAATCAGGATATTCCGGATTATATAGCACTTGCAGGTGAGGGACGCTGGGCAGAGGCGATAGGGCTTATCTATCTGAAGAATGCGCTTCCGAATATTACAGGATGGATCTGCGATCATCAGTGCCAGAATCATTGTACACGCCTTGATTACGAAGGCCCGGTGCAGATCAGGGCTATAAAGAAGCTCGCAGCAGAGAAGGGCATGGATGAATTCCTCCGTGATATCTGGGAAAAGCCTGAGGAGAGTGCGGATGTAAAGGCTGCTGTAATTGGTGCAGGACCTGCAGGTCTTTCTGCAGCTCTCTTTCTGAGAAGGGCTGGTTTTGATACTTACGTCTTTGAGAAAGCAGAAGGCGCTGGCGGTGTCATAAGGGCCGCAATTCCTGAGTTCAGGATTCCGTCAAGTGCAGTTGAGAAAGATGTGGAATTTATTGAAAAGTCAGGGGTGAAGTTCTTCTTCAATACAGAGAAGACTGTAAAAGAACTCAGAAAGGAAGGTTTTGAATATATTTTTATCTCTATTGGCGCTGAGAAGGCTAATGATCCTGGTATCACAGGAAATGGCAGAAGGGAAAGCGCTGTATCCTTCCTTATGAAGGCTAAGAAGGGTGAGAACCTCGATCTTGGAAAGAAGGTTGCGATCATCGGTGGTGGAAATACCGCTATGGATGCAGCAAGGATGGCTAAGCGTATCAAGGGTGTTGAGAGCGTGACAGTTATCTATAGGCGTACAGAGAGCGAGATGCCTTCTGACAGGGAAGAGTACGATGCAGCACTCGAAGATGGTGTCCGCTTCATGTTCCTCTCTTCTCCTGCTGATTTCACAGATGGCATCCTGAGAATAAAGGAGATGGAGCTTGGGGAGAAGGACGCTTCAGGTAGAAGACGCCCTGTTGATACAGGACGCACTAAGGAGCTCGAAGTAGATTACCTTATCTCCGCTATAGGAGAGAAAGCCGATCCTGAAATTCTTAATTCAATTCTCTCAGGAGAAGGCGAAGAAGATGGCGTCTTCATCATAGGAGATGCCTCTACAGGTCCTTCTACAGTTGTTAGATGTATAGCCTCAGCTCGTGATGCTGTCGATAAAGCTATCGATATGGTTTATGAGAGTATCGAGAGTGGAGCAGATGATGACGAGTGCGAATGCGGCCATCACCATCACGATGATGAGTGTGAGTGTGGACATCACCACCATGATGATGAATGTGGTTGCGGCTGCGATGATGAGGAAGAGGATGAGGATGAGAACGAGGAAGATGATGAGGAGCTCAGAGCTGCTGAAGACAGATTCTTCCAGGATATCATCGGAAAGAAGAGCCGTCTGAAGCCATCGGTTGAGGAGAGCGACGAGTTCTTTGCACGCACCGAGGCAAGAAGGTGTATGGAGTGTTCGTACCTCTGTCTGAAGTGTGTCGATGTCTGTCCTAATAGGGCTAATATAGGAATAGATCTGAGGGATACTGGATTATTTGAGGATCCTTATCAGGTCGTGCACATCGATGCTTACTGCAATGAGTGCGGTAACTGTGCTACATTCTGTCCTCATTCAGGAAGGCCTTATAAGGATAAATTCACTCTATTCTCACTTGAGGAGGATTTTGAGAACAGTGAGAACAGCGGTTTCATAGCATTCAATGATTCTGTGAAAATCCGTCTTGATGGAAAGGTTATTGATGGAGTTATCAACAAGGATGGAGAACTGGAGGCTGATGTTCCTGATGAGATAAAGGCAATCATCGAGGAGATCTTCCTCTCTTACTCCTATCTCTTGGGGCCTGTGGAGGAATAATATGGCTGATATCCTGATTAAAAACATCACCATTATGGAAACAACTCCTCCTTTCAAGGTTACCGAGAATGCAGATGTTGTAATCACTGGTTCGGTAATCGAGAAAGCTGGAAAAGGAGCTGGAGAAGGGGTTACATGCGCTAAAGTGATAGATGGCAGTGGCAAGATTCTTATTCCTGGAAATGTCTGTGCCCATCATCATTACTACTCAGGTCTCTCCAGAGGTATGCTGATATCAGCAGGTCCTCAGACAGATTTCATCCAGGTTCTGAAAGAGTGGTGGTGGAGACTGGATAGGGCTCTCGATGAGGAGTCCATCTACTACTCATCTCTTATCTGCTCAATGGAAGCTGTGAAGCAGGGTACTACAGGAATTGTCGATCATCATGCTTCCCCTTCATTCATAAAAGGCTCGCTTTCAGCTATTTCTAAGGGTATGGAGGATGTTGGTGTTCACGGAGTTACGTGCTATGAAGTGACTGACAGAAACCGAGGGCTTGGTGAGGTGAAAGAGGGCGTTGAGGAGAATGTACGCTTTGCCCGCGAAATTGATGAGCGCCTTGAAAAAGGTGAGGAAGTCCTGACAGATGCCATGATAGGGGGTCACGCACCTTTTACTCTTCCAGATGAAGCATTGGAGGAGATGTCAGATGCGGTTAAGAGCACTGGAAGGGGAATGCACCTTCATGTTGCAGAAGACAAATATGATTCTGTCTGGTCCCATCATTTTTATAATGAGGATATCATGAAGAGGCTCGATCGCTACTCCCTCCTTGATGAGAATACCCTTCTTGTTCATGGTGTTGCCCTCTCTAAGAGCGAGGTTGAGCTTCTTAATGAGAGAAAGTGCTTCCTTGCCCATAATGGGCGTTCAAATATGAATAACCATGTCGGATACTTCCCATACCTGAAAGATGTGAAGAGGCTGGTTATCGGGACAGATGGATGCGGCGGAAATATGTTTGAGGAGCTGAAGATTGCTTTCTTCAAGCATAAGGATGCTGGTGGACCATGGTGGCCTGCAGATTTCCTTGGTGCGTTGGCAAGGGGAAATGAGCTTCTTGAATCCGCATTCCGCCACAGGGCGAAATTCGGTAAGATTGAACCTGGATACAAAGCTGATCTTGTCATTCTCAGCTATGATCCTCCAACTCCGCTGAAGAGCGAGAATGCCGCAACGCATTTTGTCTGGGGAATGTGTTCAGGAGATGTGGAGTCCACTATTGTGAATGGTAAGCTTATTTATGAGAACAGGCAGTTCACAATGCTGGATGAGAAGAGAATCTTTGCTGAAGCAAGGCGTGCTGCTGAGCGTGTCTGGGCTAAGGCAGACAGAATAAAAGCATAAGGAGTCATTTATGATAAAAGACAGGATTGCCGAGCTCGGTGAGAAGTACAGGGATTACACAGCAGATAATCTTTCAAAGCTTGTTCAGACTAAAAGCTACAGCTCCAAGGAAGAGGATGTTTGTCGCTTGATAGTCAGGCTCTGTGAGGAGGCAGGATTCGATGAGGTTAAGATAGAAGGCCTCGGATCCGTTGTCGGAAGAGTCGGAAACGGACCTAAGAAGCTTGCTTTCGATGCTCATATCGATACAGTTGAGGTCGGAAATCTCAAAAACTGGGACTTCGATCCATTCTCCGGGGCTATCGAGGATGGTCTTGTAAAAGGTCGTGGAGCTTCTGACCAGAAGGGAGGGGCTGCTTCCATGATTACAGCAGGCCGAATCCTTAAAGAGCTTGGCTATGGTGGTGAGTATACTGTCTACTTCACATTCACGGTAATGGAAGAGGACTGTGATGGAATGTGCTGGAAGTACATGATAGAGGAAGAGGGATTCAAGCCGGATCTCATCGTCTCCACAGAGCCAACCAGCTGCCGTCTTTATCGTGGACATAGAGGAAGAATGGAGATAAGAGTAATTCTCCGCGGTATTTCCTGCCATGGTTCTGCTCCTGAGCGTGGTGTATCAGCAGCATATAAGGCAGCTCGCGCGGCTCTTGCTATCGAGCAGCTTAACAAGGATCTTCAGCCTGATGATGATAACTTCCTTGGAAAGGGAACTATCACAGTATCTCAGATTGATGTAAAGGGACCTTCACAGTGTGCAGTTCCAGACTATGCAATGCTATATTGCGATCGCCGTCTTACATGGGGTGAGGATGCGGATCTTGCTATTAAGCAGGTGAAGGAATATGTATCCAAGGCAACGGGAGATCCAGAGAGCGAGATAATCGTCGAGATGCCTGATTATGACAAGATAGCATGGACAGGAACAAAGTATTCCCAGGAACTTTATTTCCCGACATGGAAGCTTGATGAGTCACATTCTCTTGTACAGGCAGGTATCAAGGATTATGAGGATCTCTTCGGTAAGAAGCCAGTTGTAGACAAGTGGACATTCTCTACAAACCTTGTTGCAACAACAGGCCGTCATAAGATTCCAGCTATCGGATTTGGTCCTGGAGATGAGGCACAGGCTCATGCTCCTAATGAAATCAATAGGGTAGAGGATCTTGTGATTTGCTCCAAGTTCTATGCAATGCTTCCTTACGCACTTGAAGGTAAGGAATGATTTCTTAGAATAATGGTTAAGCGGGGTCGTTTATGATCCCGCTTGCTGTTTTCTTCACAGTCTTCCCGTGATTGGCAATCAGTAGGATTGCCCTAGAAACTCCTCGAAAGAGGCTATTAGTTTTTTCAGCTCTGGTATATAGCTTTCAGTTCCGACGCTTCTGATTGCGTTTTCTATGTTGTTATCAAAACTAGGAGGAAGCTCCTTGCAGAGCAGATGGGCATATTTCATCAGCTTCTTCTCTCCAGGGTGCAGTACTCTATTGTATGCAAAGAGTGCATCAAAAGCGGAGGCGAGAATTGCTGAAAGTCTATGATTCTCGCTTACTATGTCGTTTCTTTTATCAGCAAGAGTCGCTTGTATAAGGAATGTAGACTCACCCTCTCCATCGATTACATCCATATTCTTACTGATGATATTCTCTCGGAGTTTCTCAGGATAATCCCCGCTTACCTCATCCTGCAGCTTCCTGAACCAGCCATCTTTATCGAGAAGTATTTCCGATGTTTTTATATTGTACAGAAAGCATGTTGTGTATCCGACTCTGGCGTTATGCTTCCTCCAGACATCATCAACTTGCCATTCAGTCCATTCCAGGGTTCGGTACATTATGTCATATACAGCCCCTGTACTGTCGGTGCATTCATCACCCTCTTCAAAAGGAGAACAGTCTATCCTGCATTTTTCCATCAGCTCAGAGAAGATTCTTCTCCTTTCTTCCACCGGGACTCTTTCATCTGAATATATGTAGATATCCCAATCGGAGGAGGCATCATTTATTTCACTTGTCTTAGAACCAGATAGGGCAGTAGCCTTTACCATCTCCAGTTCACCTAGTCTTTTTACGATTTCGTTAAGCATAGCAATAATATAATCGATGGAATCCTGTTATGCTTTGCGGATATCGCCAGAAGGATGCATAAAAAAGCTCTTCAGGTTTCCCGAAGAGCCTATTCTCATTGAAGCTTTCCCTCATCCCAGGCGAGATTGCCTTCTTTGTCAGTATAGGTATATGCAATTGCATAGTAGATTATCGGATCCTTTGTCTTCCATCTTCTGTAAGCTGCAGCAACCGCAGATGCCATACCCCTGTTGTTAACATAATCCTTGCCTTTGTCGAGCATTATCGCTCTTAGAGCTCCAAGAGATATCTGTATCTTCTTGGAATATAATGCAATGGCAAGTTCACCGATGAAATCATAAATCTCTTCGTTCGTCATATTACCTCCTTCTAAGATTCTAAACGCTGTTTTTCATGAAAACAATGAAAGTAAGTATGAGTGTGTATGCTTTTTTCTTTATATTTTGTCTCTTGAATATATCATACACAGATGCACTTTTTGATGTTGACCCCTAATTTGCATACATATAACAATATTTATAGGAGAAGAGAGTATGAAATATTCAATTTCATTTGTTTTCGATGAAAGAAAGGCAACTCAGGCAGTTTGTTATCTTTTACTATGATAGAAGCTGTGAACTTAATTCAGGGGATTTTCCGTTTATAAATAGGTCATGCAGAGAATGATTGAGCAATCAGAGGCCATATATAAAGGAAAACTCAGCGGGGCTGTCTTGAAGAGAGTAATAGATGGTGCGCTATCTTCCAAAATGACAGCTCAGACAATGAAGAAATATCTTATTGATTCAAAAACTAATGACTGAAAATCAAATTTCTTAATCATGTTTATTTATGTGAAATCTCTTTGTGTAGTTTTCTTGTATCTAGTTGACGAGGACTGTTTCTCTGAATATTGTTTGTTCGGAAACGAACTATGGTTAACGATATGATTCTTTTTACGGCAGGATCTCTAGGGAGACTTGTCAGAAGAATAGTTGATCGAAATCTGAAATCAATCGGGCTTACTTCTGCACAGATAAGGGTTCTTCTTTTCATTTCCAGGACAGAGTGTGTTCATCAGAAGGAAATTGAAGAGGAACTGCTTCTGACTCGTGCCACTGTATCTGCGATGGTGGATACATTGGAAAGCATGGGGCTTATAGTCCGGCAGAAGGACTCTTCAGATGCCAGAGCCTGGCATATTGTCATTACTGAAAAAGGTCTGCATAAGCTTGAAGAAGCTAAGGAGAGTACCGATATTGTGGAGAGTACTATGCTCTCGGTTCTTTCAGATGACGAGAAGGATATGTATATGGATGTCAGTAAGAAACTAAGAAACGTGCTGGAGGAGAATTTATGCTGAAAACTCTGCTTTCCCGAGTAAGGGAATATAAGAAGTACGCGTTCATAACTCCACTCTTGATGGTCGGAGAAGTCGCAATGGAGGTCCTTATACCTACATTGATGGCTCTGATTGTCGATAAGGGAGTTACCAGTGGTGATATGGACTACGTGTTCAGAATAGGAATTGTAATTATAATCGCAGCATTTCTTTCATTGTCTTTCGGAGTTGCTGGAGCATGGACTGCTTCCAAAGCTTCTGCAGGATTTGCTACGAATATAAGAAATGACCTCTATTCAAGGATAATGGACTTCTCCTTCGCTGATGTCGATAAATTCTCTACATCTTCACTCATTACAAGAATGACGACAGATGTTCAGAATGTTCAGCAGTCATTCCAGATGATGATCAGAATATGTGTGCGTTCCCCTATAATGTTCATATTCGCTATCATCATGGTTTACCATAACGGAGGAGCTCTTTCTGCGGTATTCGCGGTAGCTATTCCTATAGTTGCAGTCTGTATATTCTTTATCTTCAGATGTACATACTCCTCATTTACAAATGCTTTCCGCGGTTACGATTCCTTCAATCGTGTTGTTCAGGAGAACCTGACTGGAATCCGCACGGTAAAGGCATATGTAAGGGAAGATGAGCAGCTTGGAAAATTTGAGGAAGCTACAGAGACTATAAGATCCAATTTCAAGAAAGGGCAGACCATCATGGCTCTTATGGGTCCTTTGATGATGACAGTCACATACTGCTGTATGATAGCTATCTCATATATTGGAGCTAGGCTTATCAACATAGGGCACATGGAAACAGGTGAGCTTATGAGTATCTACACATATACAGGTCAGATACTCTCCTCACTTGTCATGACTGGCATGGTAATAGTAATGCTTTCAATCGCACATGCTTCAATGGTCCGTATTGCAGAAGTACTCAACACAAAACCAAGCATGGATATCAATGAGAAAGGCGATACAGTTATTGAGAACGGCTCTATAGAATTCGACCATGTCTCATTTGGTTATGGAAAGAATTCAAAAGTTCTTTCTGACATCAACCTGAATATAAAGAGTGGCCAGATGATAGGTATCATAGGTAATACCGGATCTGGAAAGACAACGCTCATCTCTCTTATTGCAAGACTCTATGATGTTACCGAAGGTAGTGTCAAAGTTGGCGGAAAGGATGTAAGGGAGTATAACCTTGAAGCGCTCAGGAATGAGGTTTCCGTTGTTCTCCAGAAGAATACTCTTTTCTCAGGAACTGTCGCTGAGAATATGAGATGGGGTAATCCTGAAGCAACAGATGAGGAGATTAAGGCGGCTTGTGATGTCGCTTCCGCATCTTCATTTGTCGAGGCTATGAAAGATGGCTATAACAGCCATGTCGAGCAGGGAGGAACCAACTTCTCTGGCGGGCAGAAGCAGAGGCTTTGTATTGCAAGAGCGCTTCTCAAGAAACCTAAGATACTTATCATGGATGATTCAACATCCGCAGTCGATACAGCAACAGACTCTCAGATCAGGAAAGCACTGAGGGATGATGTAAAGGATCTGACTAAGATAATCATCAGCCAGCGCCTTTCATCTGTAATGGATGCAGATCAGATAATCATCATGAATAACGGGCATATTCAGAATGTTGGAACACATTCTGAGCTTCTTGAGCGCGATGCTGATTACCGCGATCTTTACGAAACACAGACTAGGGGAGGTAACCTCGATGATTAGAGCAAGAAATGCTGGAGGCGCCAGAGCTAAGGACCCTAAGAAGGCAATGAAGAGAGTCCTCAAGATCGTCTTCGGTGAAAGAAAGCTTAAATTTGTATTCATTGTTGTCTCGATATTCATCTCTGCCTTCTCGATAGTTTACTCATCTAACTTCCTCGGGCTTTTCATAGATGAATATGTCACTCCGATCATAGGAGTTGAGAATCCGGACTGGGCTCCTGTCGCTAGATCCCTTATGCAGTTTGCGGCGATTGTGAGCGTCTCTGTAATCTTTAACTACCTGCTTTCACGCACAATGGTCGGGATTTCACAGGATACTCTCTATGATATCCGTATAAAGATGTTCAAGAAGCTTGATTCTCTTCCGATCTCATACTTCGATCAGAATCAGCATGGTACTATCATGTCACGCTTTTCAAATGATACTGATACACTCAATCAGTTCATTTCGAACTCCCTTGTACAGCTTATGCAGGCTATCATAACGCTTGTTATGGTCTTCATAACAATGCTTATGAATTCCTGGATTCTTACCCTTGTGGTTGTAGCATTCGCACTCCTTACGATGAAGACTTCATCCTCTATCGCAAAGCGGTCTGGACGTCAGTTTGCATTGCAGCAGTCTGATCTTGCTAATGTAAACGGCTTTATCGAGGAGATGATGAATGGGCAGAGAGTAATCAAGGTGTTCTGTCATGAAGGTCAGAGCAAATCAGATTTCGGAATTCTCAATGAGAATCTCAGAAAGTCAATGACAAAAGGCAATGCACTTGCAAATGCGATGGGACCTGTCACGATGAATATCGGGAACATCCAGTATGTTGCGCTTGTTGTTATCGGAGCTGTTGTTGTAATACTCTCAGGAGGGGCAACAGTGGGGTATACAATAGGTCTTCTTGCAGCATTCCTGCAGCTTTCTCGCTCATTCTCAAATAACGTCAACCAGATATCACAGCAGATGAACATGGTCCTTCTTGCCCTTGCAGGCGCAGAGCGTATCTTCGAGCTCTTGGATGAAGAGAGCGAGGTGGATAATGGCTATGTAATGCTTGTTAATTCGAAGACAGATGAGAATGGCAATATAACGGAATCGAAGGAGAGAACAGGGCAGTGGGCATGGAAGCATCCACATCATGATGGAAGCCCTATCACATACACACCTCTTCGTGGTGATATCGTCATGGAGCATGTGGACTTTGGCTATGTTCAGGATAAGACTGTCCTTCATGATATCTCGCTGTATGCAAAACCAGGTCAGAAGATTGCGTTCGTTGGTTCTACAGGAGCTGGAAAGACTACAATCACGAACCTTCTCAACCGCTTCTATGATATCCAGGATGGCAAGATCAGGTTTGATGGCATCAATATCAATAAGATAAAGAAGGATGATCTAAGGCATTCTCTTGGAATGATATTGCAGGATACAAACCTCTTCACAGGAACTATCAAGGAGAACATAAAGTTCGGAAAGCTTGATGCGACAGATGAGGAGGTTATCGCAGCTGCAAAGCTTGCAAATGCACACGACTTCATTATGATGATGCCTGATGGCTATGACACAATGCTGACTAATAATGGTGAAAGCCTCTCTCAGGGACAGAGACAGCTATTGTCAATTGCAAGAGCTGCAATCGCTGATCCTCCTGTTCTTGTCATGGATGAAGCCACATCCTCCATTGATACCCATACTGAGGCACTTGTTCAGAGCGGTATGGATAAGCTGATGGAAGGCAGAACTGTATTTGTTATTGCACATAGGCTCTCTACAGTCCGCAACTCCAATGCAATCATGGTACTGGATCACGGACGCATCATAGAGCGAGGCGATCATGATGATCTTATCGCCCAGCATGGAGTCTATTACAAGCTCTACACAGGTGCTGTTGAGCTCGAATAAGAACCTGAAAGCTCTCCCAAAAGGAGGGCTTTCTTAATGATAATTCACTTTCTTTTTCCAAAACCTGACATAAATCGGGACTTATTGAGTATATACCTTTAGGAGTAACTAACAGCTCCTAAAGGAGAGAATCTATGTCAGATATGATTACGGCTGACGAGGCAAGGAAGCTCTTCCGAGATCTCACGATGGAGGATGATAACTTCTTCACCATGTGCCTGGAAGGGGATAATGAATGCACTTCCCTGATTCTGAGGATAATCCTGGACAGAAATGACCTGACTGTCCTGAAATCCAGCACGCAGAAATGGTTCCAGAACCTTACAGGGCATTCAGCGAAGCTGGATATCTGGGCCAGGGATGAGAAGTGGAATCTCTATGATATAGAGATCCAGAGGGAGAAGGCAGGGGCAAGCAGCAGAAGGGCCCGCTTTTACAGCGCGGTAATGGATACGAGAAGCCTCGGAAAGGGCGAGAGCTATGACAATCTTCCTGAAAGCTATGTGATATTCATCACACATGAAGATACCATAGGAGATGGGCAGGCTATCTATGAGATCGGAAGGTATGTCAAAGGGACATGGAGAGATTACGGAGACGGCAGTGCGCCAGTTCGGTGCATATGACATAGTCAGGTGAAACTCCTGACCCGACAAAGCCTAGCCAGCAGTCGGTATCCAGTCCTTGGATGCGAAGCCGTGAGGTTAACATTAAGCGTAGGACGGAAAGCATGAGAGCCAAAACCGAAAGGTGAAGTGATTGAGCCTCGTTAATGAAAAGAGTAGGAGTCGATGCCTTTACATGGGTAGCAGACAGAAAGGTTTACATCGAAATTGGCGAGATGCAGGCGCGCCTGCCGGGGTCTGAGAGCTTGGCGAGCATGTAAGGTGTCAAATGCATACCTGGGAGGTCTGCCCGATTCTGCATAAGCAGTAAGAGGAATTGAAGCCTATGAACGGAACAGATTCCTTGAACATCAGGCAGAAGTCAGACCATCTCATAGTAGCTATGAAGCGTGTGAAAGCACGTAGAGCGAAGGGGATGGCAAGTCAGTGATTCCGAAATGGAAACATGGTCACACAGGAGGTGAACGAACCGTGGAAACTGGAATCGAGGAAATAAGGCGACAGTCTCGGACATATGCGAGGGTGGAGAACCTTATGAGGAATGTGAACAGAGAAAGCCTAATAGCCATACACCTAAAACAGCCAGCTAAGAAAGCAAAAGGCGTTGATGGTGTGAGCAAGGCTGAGTACGGCAAGAATCTGGAGGAGAACATCGGAAATCTTCTAGAGAGGATGAAGAAGTTCTCATACAGGCCATTGCCAGTGAGAAGAACCTATATTCCGAAAGCAAATGGGAAAATGAGACCATTAGGCATTCCCTCATACGAGGACAGACTTGTGCAGGGAGTCATGGCTGATATCCTTAATGCTGTGTATGAAGAGAGGTTCCTTGACTGTTCATATGGGTTCAGGGCAGGAAGGAGCGCTCATGATGTGGTGAGGGCTATCAACAATGCCATCATGTACAGGAGGGTGAACTATGTACTGGAGGCGGACATCAAGGGATTCTTTGATAACGTCAACCATGAATGGCTCATCAAGTTCCTAGAGCATGACATTGCCGATAAGAATTTCATCAGATACATCAAGCGATTTCTGATTGCTGGAGTGATGGAAGGCACGAAATTGCAGGACAGCGACAAAGGCACACCGCAGGGAGGATTAATCAGCCCTGTGCTTGCGAATGTCTATCTGCATTATGTGCTAGACCTGTGGTTTGAGAAGGCTGTGAAGCCTAAGCTCAGAGGTTATTCATGCTATGTGAGATACGCAGATGACTTCCTTATCCTCTTCGAAAACAGGGATGAGGCGGAGCGTGTGCTGGAGGCAATAAGGGTCCGCATGGAAAAGTTCTCGCTTGAGCTAGCGGAGGAGAAGACGAAGATTCTCCCGTTCGGGCGGTTCAAGGGTACGAAAGAGAGCTTCGATTTCCTCGGATTCACCTTCTCCAATGGCAAGACACGTAACGGATATTACAGGGTGCAGGTGGCCACAAGTAAGAAGAAGCTGAAAGCCAAGAGACAAGCGGTTAAGGAATGGCTCAGAGAGAGGATGCATAAGCCGATTGACGAGACCATGAGACTGCTTAACCTCAAGCTTCAAGGTCACTGCAACTACTATGGCGTGAATGGAAATCTACGCTCGGTCCAATCTTTCTATTGGTATACGGCGAGGCGTCTCTTGACAACACTGAGGCACCGGAGCCAAAGAGACGGATGCACATGGGAGAAACTGAAGCGCATATGGAGATATTACATCACACCACCATCGGTAAAGGTTCGGATATGGTGCTGAATGCTGGCTTGAAGAGCCGTATGCGTTAATTGCGCACGTGCGGTTCTGTGCGGGGCTACTCGCAGGGATAACCCTGCGAGGGTCTACGCGATAGTGCTGATCTTACAGAGAAAGGAACACCTCTTGGGCGTCTTATGCATGATCTGAGGTGTGCGGATCCAGATGAGATGCATTATACTGAGTTAAGAGATAAGGTAACCTATTACAAGAGGACAGAAAAAGGAGTGGCGGAGATGAGTGCAGTATTTGAAGAAATAGTTGAACAGGAAAGAGCGAGAAGTTTCACTGAAGGCGAAATCAAAGGAAGAAAGGAAGGTAGAAATGAGGGACTCGAGATTGGCCTCAAAGAAGGCGAAGCTGATGGAATCAGAAAGGTTGCAAGAAACCTCATTACATCTGGAATGCCAATCCCTGAAATTGCAAAGAATA
>CASDRY010000037.1 GCA_949283235.1 uncultured Spirochaetales bacterium
CAGCACGGGAGGAAAGCGCGACAAGTGCATCTGAGACAAGTTCCTTTCCAGTTCCTGACTCCCCTGTTATAAGGACAGTCGCCCTCGTGTCAGCAACCTGCTCTATAAGCCTCATCATCTCGCTGACTTTCTGGGACTTGCCTATTATCCTGGAGTAGCCTTTCTCCTTTCTGAGTTTCTTCAGCTCCTCTGAAAGCTTTCTGTTCTGCTCCTGCAGCTCCGATGCCTTTATGCTCTTCTTAACAACAAGAGATAGCTTGTCGATATCAACAGGTTTGGTGAAGAAATCAACAGCGCCATCCCTCATTGTCTCAACAGCTGTCTCTATTGTTCCATGTCCTGTGAGTACTATTACAGGAAGAGTCGGATAGGAAGAAGCTATCCTCTTCAATAGCTCATATCCATCCATCTCAGGCATTCTGAGGTCGGTTATGACAAGATCTACTATATTCTTCTGAAGCTTATCCCAAGCCTCCTTTCCATCGGAAGCTGTTATTACATCATAGCCCTCATCCTCGAAAGCAAGTTTCAGTCCTGAAAGTATGTTCTTCTCATCATCAGCAATCAGCAGGGCTGCCATCTGTATCCTCCTTACCCTTCAATGCCTTTCTCTCCGAAGATGGAACTGGAAGCTTTATAGTGAAGACAGTGCCTTTTCCCAGCTCCGAGGAAACAAAGATATCCCCGCGATGCTCTTTTATTACTTTATAGACAACTGTCAGTCCAAGCCCAGTACCAGAAGCTTTTGTCGTGAAATAAGGTTCGAAGATCTTGGAAAGCTTCTCATCATCGATTCCTGTGCCGGTGTCCTCTATTCTTATCGTCTCATAATTGCCATCAAGCTTTGCTGTTATCGTGAGCTTTCCACCACCTGGCATCGCCGCAAACGCATTCTCCACGATATTCAGAAGACTCTGTCTGAGATACCTTGCATCAAGCTCGATACGAGGA
This sequence comes from uncultured Spirochaetales bacterium, assembly GCA_949283235.1. Lineage (GTDB taxonomy): Bacteria > Spirochaetota > Spirochaetia > Sphaerochaetales > Sphaerochaetaceae > Ornithospirochaeta. Next base: position 952 of record CASDRY010000037.1, read on the forward strand.
AGGAACTTCTCAACGCAGCATCTGACCTCTATCTTCTTCTCATCAGCTTCAGGGGTGAGGAATGTGACAAGGTCCATTATAACAGGCTCAATGGAACCGAGACGAAGCTCAATATTCATCGGGCGCACAGCAAAGAGGAAATCAACGGCGATCTTGTTAAGATGATCTATCTCCTCATCAAGAACTGACAGATATCTCTCAGCACCTTCAGCTGTTATAGATCCCTTATTTGCCAGGCTCTTCCTCATAAGCTGCAGATGTATCTTCATAGCAGCAAGCGGATTCTTTATCTCATGGGCAATTCCAGCAGCCATGGTTGTCATGGAAGCAAGGGACTCTGTTCTTCTGAGCCTTGTCTCCTTCATGATCTCATCGGTTATATCACGAATGACGACATCGACTAATCTGCCCTGGGAAAGATGAAGAAACGAGAATGATACCCTCTCAGTTCTTACCTCATCCCCCTGTGAGAATGCGAAATCCTGCGGCTCTGGCTTCTCTTTTCCAGAGAAGACATTTAAAAGGAATTTCTTGATATCAGGATCGATCATCATCTCATCTACAGTAAGGCCTGCTCTGAGTCTTCGTCTTCTATCAGAGGGAAGGAGATGAAAAGCCGCATTGTTTATGAAGATGATCCTATTCTCCGGGGAGAAGATAATATGTCCCTCCGGAAGCGAATCAATAAGGCTTTCCATCATATCAGCTTCATCCATCTGATTCTGGACAAGCTTTCTGAGTTCCCCCTCCGGTAATGAACAAAGATCATCCATGACTTTCAATAGAAGCTTATTTGCCATCTGCAGCCTCCCTTAATGCCGCATCGAGAGCCATTCTCATACTCATATTATATGTATCGCTTCTGAAAGCAGCTTCGGAAAATGCTTTCCAGGCTGTTCTGATTTGTTTTCCGGTCTTACCGCTTCTGATCGCTTTCTCTATCTCTCTTGCTACAGCAAGGCGGAAATATTCATAACCCGAAATTTTATCAAGACCGGAGAATATTCTGTTCTCCTCATCTAGCGAGAGGCATTTACCTTCCAGAAGCGCGGATGAATAGAGAGAAGCAGCTTCAGCCATAGCCTTTCTCTCCTCCTCATCTGTTCCTTCCTCAAAGAAGAATGAATCGAAATCAGGGAAATTCCCATAGATTGCAAAAGCATCTCCTATGAAAGCCGAAACAGCTTTCTCTGTAAGCTCCGGGAAATTGAAACGTCTTACTCTTGAAAGAATTGTCGGAAGGACTCTTGAAGGATGAGATGAAATGAGTATCAGATGGGAATGCATCGGAGGCTCTTCCAGCATCTTCAGCATGCTGTTCTTAGCTCCTTCTGTGAAATCCTCAGGATTCTCGATGATCACGCACTTCTCATCTATGCCTTCCTCAAGCCAATCCTGTATGCCTCTTATCTCATCGATAGTCGCACCCTTTGTCTTCTTTCCGAGTGTAAAGAAATCCTCAGGGGTGCGCTTACGGATCTCTCCTGCTGTTCTGAGAGCCTCTTCTGAATCAGGGGATACTTCTTCAAGATCAAGAAGGAGCGCATCTACTGCATCTGCGTTTGAAAAGAGCGTTCCTCCCCTTCCCTCATCATCCTTGGCCTTTACAGATGATTTCTTTGAATCATAAATGGGCGCTATTGAGCTATGATACTGCAAGAGTGTTTTTCTTATAGTTCCCACAAGGAAGTTCCTGCTTCTTTCATTTCTCTGTCTTAAGAACAATGAAATAGCAGCATTAGCCTCCATCTGCATATCACGGGAAGCGATGTACATAACCTTTGCAGAGCGCAGTAATTCCCTTTTATCATCCTCGCCTGTGAGATGAAACGAAAGATCGAGGGCAGCTGTGAGCCTTGAAGAACCTTTAGGGCCTGAGAAAAGAATAGACTGAGGAAGCATTCCATTTCTGATTGCTCCCTCAAGCTCCTCACTCACTCCCTTCTGTGTTCTTTTAAGAGCTTCAAACACTACCAGCTCCCTTCACGACATCCATCAGCGATGGAAACAAAGGCTCAATGATATTCTTTACAAGCACACTTGTCTCCGTGATTGAGGAGATATCGAAGAATGACTGATAATTCAGCAGCGCGATAATCAAAGAAAGACAAAGTGCTGTTGCGAACAATCCCCAGACAAAGCCCAGAACATGATCGAGGGCAGGAACTGTCTCCAGGACACGCTTAAGCATCGAACCGAAGATAGCAACTATTATGAACACAATAAGACAGATTGCTACGAATGAGATAAGAGATGCCAGGAGAATCGAAAGCCCTGTATTCTCAGCAAGCACTGAGGCTATAGGACGGGTAAAGACAAGTCCAACTGGAATTGAGATGACAAAACCTGCAAGGTTTGCTACCTGACGAGCAAAGCCTGTTATACAGCCAGAGATTGCCCCGATAAGCACGATAACAAGCGCTATGATATCAAGAATACCGAAAGTTACGGTTCCGATTGTATATGTCCAATCCATATTGTAATAATAGCTGGATTTCGTCTTTTTTTACAGAAGAACGGCAAAAACTCCGGAAACTCTGAAAGAAGTTTTAATTAATTAACTTGCTAATTTCTTTATTTGAATAAAATTATGTAATTTGGAAAATCAAGTTTTGTCCTTTGTTATTTCCCTTTTCAGGTATTAGTGCTAATTTTTCTGTATGGCGAATTTCTTTGCAGCTCTCTTCGGAGGGACTAAACACGACAAGGATATGAAGCGTCTCCGCCCTATAGTGGAGAGCGTCAAGAAAGAATACGGATGGGCAGAATCCCTCAAGGATGAGGATTTCCCAAGAATCACAGCAGAATGGAAAGAAGCAGTCAGGAATGGAAAATCCCTTGATGAGCTTCTTCCGAAAGCATATGCCCTCGCGAGGGAAGCTTCCGGGAGAGTTCTCGGGGAAAGACATTATGATGTCCAGATAATGGGTGCTATCGTTCTTCATCAGGGATCAATCCTTGAAATGAAGACAGGAGAAGGAAAGACTCTCACGGCAGTTCCTGCAGCATACCTCAATGCACTGGAAGGAAAGGGTGTCCATATCGTCACTGTAAACGACTATCTTGCACAGCGTGATGCTGAATGGATGGGCAGGGTCTATGCTTTCCTAGGTATGAAAACCGGCTGTATCATAGCAGGACAGGATGATCAGAGAAAAAGAGAAGCCTACTCTGCTGATGTTACCTATGGAACAAATAATGAGTTTGGTTTCGATTACCTCAGAGACAATATGAAGATCTCGATGCAGCAGAAGCTTCAGCCGAAGCATCATTTCTGCATAATCGATGAGATTGACTCAATTCTCATAGATGAAGCAAGAACACCTCTTATTATCTCAGGGCAAGCTGAGGATGACACTCCGAAGGTAAAGGCCGCGAAAGCTATAGTCCCATACCTCAAGGAATGTGAAAAGGATCCTGAGACTGGGGATTACTATGAGCTTACAGCAATGGAGAAGCTCGATAGAGAAGTCTATGCCGCATTCGATGAGAAAGGTGACTACAAGCTCGATGAGAAATCAAAGAAAGTGACATTCACCAAGCAGGGAATGACACATATGGAAGAGCTTCTCAGAAAGGAAGGAGCACTCAAGAGCACAAAGGATGAGAATGGGAAAACTGTAACATCGCTTTATGATGATGAGAACTTTGAGCTTGTGCACTATGTCACACAGGCTGTCAGGGCTCAGTACATGTATAAGCGCGATGTTGATTACCTCGTAAAAGATGGAGAGGTTCAGATAGTCGATGAATTCACTGGCCGTGTTCTTCCAGGAAGAAGATACTCAGAAGGTCTGCATCAGGCTATTGAGGCAAAGGAAAATGTCTCTGTACGAGGACAGTCAAAGACATTCGCGACAATCACATTCCAGAACTTCTTCAGGATGTATGACAAGATTTCAGGTATGACTGGTACCGCAGATACCGAAGCAACTGAATTCAAGCAGATTTACAACCTCGATGTAGTCGTGATTCCGACAAACGTCCCTGTGCAGAGAAAGGATCTTCCAGACCTCACCTACTACGATGAGGCGATGAAGTTCAGGGCAATAGTCAATGAGGTGAAGAGAATCCATGCAACTGGTCAGCCAATACTCATCGGAACTGCCTCAATCGAGAAGAGCGAAAAACTCTCAGCTCTGCTCACAAGGGAAGGAATAAGGCATGAGGTCCTGAACGCAAAGAACCATGCTAGAGAGGCTTATATCATCGGGGAAGCTGGTGCGAAGGGTGCTGTCACAATCGCAACCAACATGGCAGGTCGTGGTACGGATATCAAGCTGGGAGGCTCCCCTCTTCACCTTGCGATGAAGAAGGTTGGAACTGATGCGGATCCTGAAACGCTCAAGAAAGCTATGGAAGATATCCAAGGAGAGTACAAGAAAGCTTACGAGGAAGTGAAAGCGCTCGGGGGACTTTGTATCATAGGCTCTGAAAGACATGAATCAAGACGTATTGATAACCAGCTCAGAGGCCGTGCAGGTCGTCAGGGAGATCCAGGATCAAGCCAGTTCTATATTTCACTCGATGATCCTCTGATGAGGCTCTTTGCAAAGGAAGGCCTGAAGGAGATGATCGGTCGCCTTGGAATGAAGGATGGAGAACCGATCCAGCATAAGATTCTGGACAACGCTATTGAAAACGCTCAGAAGAGAGTTGAGGAACGCAACTTCCAGATCAGAAAGCATCTCCTTGAATATGATGATGTCCTGAATGAGCAGAGGAATTTCATCTACTCAGAACGTGACAAGATTCTTGTTGATGAGGACCTGTTGAAGAGAATCATAGAAAATACTGAGGAATTCATAGACGAGGCAGCATCCGATGCATCTGGAGATAAGGAGAAGTTTGCTTCAGATTTCCAGAGCGTTTTTGCATTCCGTCCTGAAGAGGCCCTCCTTTCTGATCCAAAGGCACTTAAAGAGAAAATGGTGCAGAGCCTTCTCGATAAGGAAGCAAAGGTCGGAAAGCAGAATTTCAATTCATTCATCAGATTTGTCTATCTCAGAAACATAGATAAGCGCTGGGTTGACCATCTCGATGCACTGGAAGAGCTCAGAGATTCAGCTTCATTGATGAGCTATGCGCAGAAGAATCCTCTTGTAGAGTACAAGAACACAGCGTCCGATGCTTTTGATGAGATGATCACAGGCATCACAGAGACTGTAACAAGGACTGTCAATGCTGTGAGGATAACGCTGCAGCCAAGACCTCAGCAGGCCCAGAACCAGAAGCTTCAGGCAACTCATCATGCACCAGGGGCTCCTATGGTCCAGAGAAACGCTCAGACAGCTGTTTCTTCTCAGTCACAGGCTCACGGAACAACAATTGTCAGATCCACACCAAAAGTTGGAAGGAACGACCCATGCCCCTGCGGTTCAGGTAAGAAGTATAAACATTGCTGTGGTAAGAATTTATAATACATTAAGCTAGCTTAGACTGTTCCAGAAAATCAGTTTTTGCCCACGTTTTCAGCGTGGGCAAATTTTTCAAGCTCACTTGAATATATTTTTCGACCTCTTCTATCGTTATGATAGGAATTAGATTATATAAAAAGCCCTATCTGCACAGCGTTGCAACATATGAACAATAGACATAATATTTGTACACTCAATTCTGAGTACAGGGCATGTAGCTGAGTGATGTGGTAGTCCCGGCTACATCGTCCCGTTATCCAGAATAGGGACTACCA